>JAZNFD010000022.1:0-12519 GCA_045588975.1 Acutalibacteraceae bacterium
AAAATCAGAAGATGCGGAATCGTTCTCCGTCGGTGCGGCAAAAATCATTGAGGGCGGAGTCCTCAATGCGGAGAAGAGAAGCAAAAAAGGAATAAAGACCGTAAATCTCTGCGAGCTGGTTCGCAAATTTGAAATTTCAGCGGAAGAAAACAGAGCTTTTGTGAAGACAATTCTTGCGGCAGGCAACACCGTTAATCTCAATGCGGAGCTGCTTATCAATTCGCTTCTTGCGGAGCTTTCGGCAGGAGAAACGGACAGAAACATTGTCAGAACAAAGCTTTTGCGCAGTGATTTGAGCATTTTTGAATGATTGGTGCGGAAAATTCGCTTGTGTTTTGATGCATAACTCTCAAAAAATGAAATTTATTTGAAATCAGCAAAAAAACACTTGCATTATCCGTAAATATATGCTATTATACTATTCGCATTTGTGCCGTCATTAGAGTTGTTGTACTCAAAGACGAGATTTAATGCCAATAACATTAAAAAGGACGTTCCTCTTTTTGCCACGGCAGATACGAACTTCTGAAAAAATCGGAGGAAATTTACAATGGATGCACTCAAACTTATCGCACAGGATTCACTCAAATCCGAAGTACCCGCAATCGAAGTAGGTGACACTGTTAAGGTTCACGTTAAGATTCGCGAAGGTGACAAAGAAAGAATTCAGCTTTTCGAAGGTACTGTTATCGCTCGCAAGGGTTCAGGCATTTCTGAAACCTTCACCGTTCGCCGCGTATCATACGGCGTAGGCGTTGAAAGAGTATTCCCCGTTCATTCTCCCAACGTTGCAAAGGTTGAAACAGTCAGACACGGTCGTGTTCGCAGAAGCAAGCTCTACTACCTCAGAGACAGAGTCGGTAAGGCTGCTAAGGTTAAGGAACAGATCAGATAAAAAGCTTGAGGGTGTAACAATTTTCGGTTGTTACACCTTTATTCTTAATCTCTATTAATTAATTACATCTTTTGATATTCTGACAAATAACGAAAGGAGAACGTATATATGCGCCGAATAGAAGAATTCTGGATTGAATTTAACACGGATGTGGCCGAAGCTGAAAAAAAACCGTCGCCGATAGTGTCATTTCTTTTTGACGTGACCGATTCCGTCAAAGGTGCAACGCTTGTCGTTTTCCTTGTTTTTGCGTTTTTGTTCAGAGCAGTCGGCGTTGAGGGAGGTTCGATGAAACCGACTCTTAACGATAAGGATACGGTTGCTGTTGCAGGTGCCGTAACAAATTTTGAATACGGCGATATTGTTATCATCAATCAGCCGTGGAGACGCAATGTTCCCATAATCAAGCGTGTTATCGCCGTCGGCGGAGACACGATAAATATTGATTTCCGCAGGAATGAGGTTTATGTTAACGGCGTGAAGCTTGATGAGCCTTATATCCTTGAGCCCACGGAGCTAAGCTATGACGTTCAGTTCCCTCTGACTGTCGATGAAGGCAAGCTCTTCGTTATGGGTGACAACAGAAACGATTCTGTTGACAGCCGTTCAAGTGAAATCGGTCTTATCGACGAACGTTATGTTCTCGGCAAGGCGCTGATAAGAATCAATCCCATTGAAGATTGGGATATTTACAAAGAATTTGATTGATAAGGGGGAAGCGGTATGAACGAAACAGAAAACAAAAAAACTTCCGAAAAAAAGCCGTTTTCGGGTATTTACGATATGGTGTCGATTGTTGCAACTGCCGTGGTTGCTGTAGCAATTGCTTTTATTTTTATTTTCAGAACGGTGGGTGTTTCGGGAAATTCAATGTATCCCACGCTGAGCAACTACGACAGAATAATCCTTTCCGCTTTCTTGTATGAGCCCGAAAACGGAGATATAGTTGTTACCTGTCAGCCGAGCGAATCAATCATGATTGAAGATGTTCTCATTAAAAGAGTCATTGCGACGGGCGGCCAGACGGTTGATATCGATTTTGAAACCAGCACGGTTTATGTTGACGGTGTTGCTCTGGATGAACCATATATAAACGAGCCTACCCGTGACAGAGAGGATTTCTATGCGCCCGTAACCGTTCCCGAGGGATATGTTTTTGTTATGGGTGATAACAGAAACCGTTCGACCGACAGCCGTGACAACCGGGTCGGTCTCATCAGAGAAGAATATATACTCGGAAAGGCGCTTTTCAGAATGCTACCTTTCGGTCAGTTTAAGATAGGATAAATTATGAATGAGAATTTGGTAGTCCAATGGTTTCCGGGGCATATGGCGAAAACCAGAAGACTGATAAAAGAGAGTCTTTCGCTTGTTGATGCGGTTTGCGAAATTGTTGATGCAAGAATCCCCGAAAGCAGCCGCAATCCTGAGCTTGACGAAATCATCGGTTCAAAGCCGAGAATTGTTCTGCTCAATAAATGTGACCTTGCAGACCCGGGTGCAACGGCAAGAAAAATAAAAGAACTTGCCGAAAAAGGAATAACCGCTCTGCCCGTTGACTGCAGAAGCGGAAAGGGTCTTGATAAATTTCAGCCTGCCGTAAGAGAAGTGCTGAAAGAAAAAATAAAAGCAAACACCGAAAAGGGTATGGCGGGCAAGTCGCTGCGTGTTATGGTTGTCGGAATCCCCAACACGGGCAAATCCTCGTTCATCAACCGCATGGCAGGCAAAAACCGTGCCAAAGTTGCGGATAAGCCCGGTGTGACAAGAAGCAATCAATGGTTTGCAATCGGCTCGGGAATCGAGCTTCTCGATACTCCGGGTGTACTCTGGCCTAAGTTTGAGGATAAAGAAGTCGGCTTTAAGCTTGCGTTTATCGGCTCCGTCAAGGATGAGATTCTTGACAGTCAGGAGATTGCGGTACGACTTCTTGTTGTGCTTCAGAAGAATTATCCCGAACGTCTGGAAGAAAGATATAAAATAAAGAATTTCGACGATCTTGAGCCTTATGAGTTGCTTGAACTTATAGGCGCAAAAAGAGGAATGCTTATAAAAGGCGGCGAAACCGACACCGAGCGTGCGGCGGTTATGCTGCTTGACGAATACCGAAGCGGAAAGCTCGGAAAGCTTACTCTTGATTAATCAACCGAGGAGTTGATACTGTGAAAAAGAAAATGCTGATATTTCTTGCCGCTGTGATTGTGCTTGATATCATTGCGCTTACGGTTATGTTTTTTACCCGTGACATTGACCGCACACCGGTCAGTGCAACCGTGCCTGCTGTAACGGATGCTCAGGATGCTCCGCCCACAACTCAGCAGGAGCTGTTTTCGCGTGTAAGTTTTGTTGCGGTAGGCGATAATCTTATTCACGACACGGTTTATGAGCAGGCAGAGGCAAGAAGCAGCACGGGTTATGATTTCACCGATGCTTATGAACGCATAGCCCATCTTATCGAAGAGCCCGATGTTGCAATTCTTAATCAGGAAACGATAATTTCAACCGAGCATAATGTTTCGAGCTATCCGATGTTCAATTCGCCCGTTGAGGTCGGCGAAGAGATGCTTGAAATCGGGTTTGATGTTTTCAATATTGCAACCAATCACTCGCTTGACTGCGGTGAAAAAGGTCTGATTTCGGCAATAAATTATTGGAAAGAAAAAGGTGCGATTACAACCGGTGCATATCTGAACAGCGAGGATTATGCCACTCTTCCGATGCAAGAGGTTAACGGCGTTAAGATTGCATATCTCGGTTTTACCGAGCTTACAAACGGACTTTCTCTCCCGAGCGACAGCGAGGTTATCCTTGTCCGTGCGGCAGAGGAGTCACGTATTCAGCAAAGAATCGCTCAGGCAAGACAGCAGGCGGATGTTGTTATTGTCAATGCTCACTGGGGTAATGAGTATACCCACGAGCCGACCGATTCTCAGCGTCAGCTTGCAGAAAAACTTGCATCTTGGGGTGCGGATGTTATCATCGGCCATCATCCCCACGTTATTCAGCCTGTTGAATATATCAACAGTGCGGACGGCAGAAGAACTCTTGTTGCATATTCACTCGGCAACTTTATTTCGGCGCAGAACAGAGGTCCGAGAATGCTCGGCGGCAGACTGAATTTTGAGATTGTGAAAAACAACACAACAGGAACAGTTTCAATTGAAAACGTGACTTTCTCGGGCGTTGTTACCCATTACGGTCACGGCTTTTCGAATATAAGGGTTTACCCTCTCGAGGATTACACCGAGGAGCTTGCGTCGAAGCACGGTGTGCTCAGCAAAACTGCATCTTTCAGTTTGCAGTATCTTAAGGATATAGTGAACGAAGTTATTGATAAACAGTTTCTCAAATAATCAAAAACAGGGGACGACCTGAAGTGTCGTCCCGTTTTTAATAGGAGGCAGTTATGGAATTTGAATATGAAATAAATGCGAGAAGTAAAGGGTATACTGCAGTTTGCGGTGTTGATGAGGCGGGCAGAGGTCCTCTGCCGGGGCCGGTTTTTGCGGCGGTTGTTATTCTGCCCGAAAACTGCGTTATCGAGGGTCTCAATGATTCGAAAAAGATATCCGAAAAGAAAAGAGAAGCTCTTTTTGACATTATAAAGGAAAAAGCGGTCAGCTACAGTATTGCAAGCGTTGACGAAAAGATAATCGATGAAATCAACATTCTCCAGGCAACTTATCTTGCTATGAAAAAAGCGGTTGAGGGTCTTGATGTGCCTGCAGATTATGCGTTGATTGACGGCAACCGTATGCCTCCTATTGAAATTGACGGCGAGACTGTTGTTAAGGGTGATGCGAAAAGTCCGTCGATTGCCGCAGCATCGATTCTTGCCAAGGTCAGCAGGGATAGATTTATGCTTGAACTTGACGAAAAATATCCTCAGTATAAATTTTCTCAGCATAAAGGATACGGCACAAAGCTTCATTATGAAATGCTTACGCAGCACGGTGTTTCGGATTGTCACCGTATGAGCTTTCTGAAAAGCTTTTTCGGAGAGAAAAAATGATAAAAAACAAAACCGGTGTATGGGGCGAGATTTATGCGGCTCGTTATCTGAGAGATAACGGCTATGAGATACTCGATGCAAACTATGTCTGCCGATTCGGCGAGCTTGATATTGTTGCACAAAAAAACGGTACTGTTTGCGTCGTTGAGGTCAAAACGAGAAATGAAAAAACTCTGATAAGTCCTATGGAAGCAGTTGATGAGGGCAAGCGCCGCAGGCTTGAAATGGCGGCAAAAAGTTTTCTTTCGCATATAAAAATGACGGCGTCAACAAGATTTGATGTATGTGAAGTTTTTGTTGATGATAATAATGTGCTTGTCAGAATAAACTATATCGACAATGCTTTCTGAGGTGATAAAATGAACCTTTTTGATCTTCATTGCGATACGGCCGGAGAATGCTTTAACCGTAAACTTCCGCTTTTTGACAATGATCTTCATTATAACATTTGTAAAGCAAAAACACTTGACAAAGAGTGCAGGCTTTTTGCAATCTGGATTCCCGATGAGCTTCGCGGCAAAGATGCAGCGGATTATTTCGGAAAAGTTGTTCTGAATTTCAGAAAAGAAATTTCCGATAATCAAGCGAAAATCAAGCTGTGTCAAGGCTTTGCGGATTTGAATGAAGCAGAAGAAAACGGCAAATGTGCTGCAATTCTGACCTGTGAGGGTGCATCTCCGTTTGCTTATGAAGGCGGAATTGAGTGTGCGAAAGAGTGTGGTGTAAAGCTGATAACCTTGACGTGGAACGGCGAAAACGAGATAGGCTACGGCTGTCAGTCGGGATGCGATTCGGGTCTCAAACCCCTCGGAAAACGTCTTTTGAAAGATATGGAAAGACTGAATATCGTTGCCGATGTTTCACATCTCAACGCAGCAGGTTTTTATGATGCGGTTTCGAGCGGAGCAAAGGTTATTGCATCGCATTCAAACAGTAAATCCGTGCTTGAAAAAACCAGAAAAGACAGCGAGGATAAATTCTTTTCGTGCAGAAGAAATCTCGATGATGAGCAGATAAAAGTACTCATAGAGAGCGACGGTCTTATCGGAATTAATTTCTGCAAAAGTTTTCTCGGTGACGAGGGTGATGACGGCTTTGAGGCGGTTTACAGACATATGTCGCATATTCTCGGACTCGGCGGTGAGAATATTCTCGCAATCGGTTCGGATTTTGACGGCTGCGAAATAAATCCTGCTCTTTCGGGCGTTGATAAAATGCCTGCCCTGAAAGAGTTTTTGTTTGGAAAAGGTTTCGGAGAAGAATTAACAGAAAAGATTTTTTATAAAAATGCATATTATTTCTTTGAAAACGTTTTACAAAATTAAAATACTGTGATATAATATTTTGAATTATTTTCAGAAAAAGGATGATGAAAATGAATTATGTAAGCACAAGAGATACTGCGGTCAAGGTTACTGCTTCGCAGGCAATCACCAAAGGTATTTCATCGGAGGGCGGACTTTTTGTTCCCGAAAATCTTCCCGCTGTTTCGATTGATGAAATCAGAAGACTCGCAGGTCTTGATTATATCGGCAGAGCAAAGTCGATTCTTTCTCTGTTTCTTACCGATTTCAGTGAGGCTGAGGTCGATTCTTGTGTAAGAGGTGCATACGAAACCGGTTTCTCCGATGCAAAAGTTGCTCCTCTCGCAAAACTTGAAGACGGAGTTCACATTCTTGAGCTTTTCAAGGGTCCCACCTGTGCATTCAAGGATATGGCTCTCCAGATTCTCCCCAGACTTCTCACCGTTTCAAGCGGTAAGGCGGCTCCCGGCACAAAAATCGTTATTCTTGTTGCAACCTCGGGTGACACCGGTAAGGCGGCTCTCGAAGGCTTCAAGGATGTTGATAATACGCAGATTCTCGTTTTCTATCCCAGTGACGGCGTAAGTCCCATGCAGAAGCTTCAGATGTGTACTCAGGAAGGCGCAAACGTTGCAGTCTGTGCAATTGAAGGCAACTTCGATGATGCTCAGAGCGGTGTAAAGAGAATCTTCACCGATAAGGCAATCAGCGAAAAGCTTGCAGAGAATTCAATGGCATTCTCTTCAGCAAACTCAATCAACTGGGGCAGACTCTGCCCTCAGATAGTATATTATTTCTCTGCTTACTGCGACCTTGTTGCAAGCGGTGAAATCAATGCAGGCGATGAAATCAACGTTGTTGTTCCCACAGGCAACTTCGGTAACATTCTTGCCGCCTATTACGCAAAGGAAATGGGTCTTCCCGTAAAGAAACTCATCTGTGCTTCAAACAGCAACTCCGTTCTCACCGAGTTTCTCACAACCGGTGTTTACAACAGAAACCGTGAATTTTTCACAACCATTTCGCCCTCAATGGATATCCTTATTTCGTCAAACCTTGAAAGACTTCTTTATTCCGTCAGTGGAAGCGAAAATGTTACCGCCTGGATGAAGCAGCTTTCGGCAGACGGCAAATATGAAGTTGATGCGGCTACTCTTGAAGCAATCAAATCACTCTTTGCCGCAGGCTGCTGTGACGATGACGAAACCAAGGCAACAATAGCAAGGGTTTTCAAAGATAAAAACTATCTCTGCGATACTCATACCGCAGTTGCAGTTAAAGTATACTATGATTACAAAGAGCAGACGGGCGATGCAACTCCTGCAGTTATCGCATCAACCGCAAGTCCGTTCAAATTCAGCGCGGCTGTTCTCGAAGCGGTTGACGGTAATAATGACGGTCTTGATGAGTTTGAAATGGTTGAGCGTCTTGCAGAAGTGACAGGCAAATGCTGCCCCGAGCAGCTTGCAAATCTCCGCAACAAGGCTGTAAGATTTGACGGCTGCTGCTCAAAGGACAGCATGGACGGTGTAGTCTTTAATATGCTCGGTATTTAATCAGATTAAAGATCACAGCATCCTCGTGATTCGCAGACAGCATTATCGTTGAGCTTGAATGTTGAACACTGTGTTTCGCCGCACTTGCAGGCGGTTGAATTGCCGACCTCGATTGTTCCTGCGGTGCAGTCTGTGTTGCCTTTGTGATAAACGCAGTTTTTTGCAAAGCATGTGATCGCGCCGATTTTTTTATCCATTGTTGTTTCTCCTTTCGGTTTATATCGGAAGAACTCCGTGAATATATTATGTGAGAAAAAATCAGAATTATTTTTGGAAAGGATATGTCTATGGCTCTTTTTGCAATCGGAGATACGCATCTTTCGCTCGCTACGGGCAAGTCGATGAATATTTTCGGCGGTTGGAGCGACTATGAGAAACGTCTTGAAACAAATTGGCGCAGACTCATAAGACCCGATGACACTGTTGTTGTTGCTGGTGATATATCCTGGTGTATGAATCTTGAGCAGGGTCTTGAAGATTTTAAATTTCTGGATTCCTTGCCGGGAAGAAAAATAATACTGAAAGGCAATCACGATTATTGGTGGGCAACCAAGAAAAAAGCGGATGAGTTTTTTGAAAAGCATTCGCTGACAACTCTCAATATTCTTCATAATAACACCTATACAGCGGACGGATTTGCAATTTGCGGCACAAGAGGATGGTTCTTTGATGCCGAGAGCGATGCGGATAAAAAGGTTGTCCTTCGTGAAGCCGGCAGACTCCGTGCCTCGATTGCGGCAGCAAAAGAAACAGGTCTTGAACCCGTTGTGTTTCTTCATTACCCGCCGCTTAACATCACTCAGAAGTGCGACGAAATCTATAATGTGCTTGTTGAGGAGAAAATCAGCCGCTGTTATTACGGTCATCTTCATTCATATTCTCACGCAGGTGCATTCATCGGAGAGAGTGACGGAATCCGTTTTTCACTTATTTCAAGCGACTTTCTGCAGTTTTGCCCCGCTCATGTGTACTGATTTGTTGTCAATATACACAAAACAAAGCGGAAAAATACGGAAAATTTAACTGAAAATAAGAATTTATAAATATATATAAATATATATAGAAATTTTGATATTAATTTGTTATAATTCTAATCGTTAAAAGAACAATTGGAGGAATTCAAATGAGCTTAGTATCAGCAAACAAAACAGAAACCAACGTTTATTCAGTTGAAATCGCTATTGCGGCAGAAGATTTCAGAGCTGCAATTCAGCAGGCTTATCTCAAGCAGAGAAAGTCAATCCAGATTCCCGGCTTCCGTAAGGGCAGAGCTCCTCTTATGATGATTGAGAAGCTTTACGGTCAGGAAGTTTTCTTTGAAGATGCTCTTGACATCTTGTTCCCCGGCAAAGTTCAGGCTGCATACGAAGAGGCAGGCATCGTTCCTGTTGATTCACCCAAGGATTTCGACGTTAAGACTATGAGCAAAGAAGAAGGCGTTGTTATGACCTTCAACGTAACAGTCAAGCCCGAAATCACTCTTAAGGCATACAAGGGTCTTACCGCCGAAAAGGCAGAGGTTAAGGTTTCACAGGAAGAAATCGACCACGAAATCGAGCATATGCTTGACAGAGGCGCAAGAATCGTTAACGTTGATGACAGAGCAGTTCAGAACGGCGATATCACAGTTATCGACTTCGAAGGTTTTGTTGACGGCGTTGCATTCGACGGCGGCAAAGCAGAAAAATATGAGCTTACAATCGGTTCAGGTTCATTTATCCCCGGTTTTGAAGATCAGATCATCGGTCACTCAATCGGCGAAGAATTCGATGTAAACGTTACTTTCCCCGAAACATACGCACCCGAGCTTGCTGCAAAGGATGCTGTTTTCAAGATTAAGCTTCACGAAATCAAGGTTAAGGAACTTCCCGAGCTTGATGACGAATTCGCTAAGGATATGGGCGAATACGAAACAGTTGAAGAGCTTAAGAAGGGCATCGAGGATGATATGCTCAAGAGAAAGCAGGAGAGCGCACAGAACGCATTCGAAGATGCTGTTATCGATGCTCTTGTTGAAAATGTTGAGGGTGAAATTCCCGACTGCATGTATGAAAACAAGGCAAAGGAAAACATTGACTCATTTGCACAGAGAATCGGTCAGCAGGGCATTGACCTTGACACATACCTTATGTATATGGGCATGGACAAGGCACTCTTTGAGAGCCAGATGAGAGAGCGTGCAGTTGCAGACGTTAAGATTGAGCTTGCAGTTGAAAAGATTATTGAAGCTGAAGGTCTTAAAGCAACAGACGAAGCAATCGAAGAAGAATTTGCAAAGATGGCTGAAATGTACAATCTCGACGTTGAAAAGATCAAGGAACTCGTTCCCGCTGAAACAGTTGCTGCAGAGATTTCAAGACAGCAGGCAATCAAGCTTGTAATCGATTCAGCAAAGGCAAAGAAGCCCGCAGCAAAGAAGGCTGCAAAGAAGAAGGAAGAAGCAGCAGAAGGCGAAGAAAAGCCCGCAAAGAAGCCCGCAGCAAAGAAAACAACCAAGAAGGCTGCGGACAAGAAGGAAGAATCTGCTGAATAATTCTTTCAGAAGTAAACTATAATTTAAATATGAGCAAAACAAACCGGTGTAAAAACCGGTTTGTTCATTCTAAAAAACATTGTTTATTGTTGAGAAAGGATTGATTTTAATGGCATTAGTACCTTATGTTATTGAACAGACAAACAGAGGCGAGCGCTCATACGATATTTTTTCACGTCTTTTGAATGACAGAATCATTGTTCTCTCTGATGAAGTTAACGATGCAACAGCAAGTCTTATCGTTGCTCAGCTTCTCTATCTTGAAGGTCAGGACCCCGATAAGGACATCAGCCTTTATATAAACAGCCCCGGCGGCTCCGTAACTGCAGGTATGGCAATCTATGACACAATGCAGTATATCAAGTGTGATGTTTCAACCATTTGTATGGGTATGGCGGCATCAATGGGTGCATTTCTGCTCTCATCAGGTGCAAAGGGCAAGAGATTTGCTCTTCCCAACAGTGAAATTATGATTCATCAGCCTCTCGGCGGTGCAAGGGGTCAGGCAACCGAAATCAAGATTGTTGCTGACCATATTCTCAAGACCAGAGAAAAGCTCAACAAAATCCTTGCTGAAAACACAGGCCGTTCAATTGAAGAGATTGCAAGAGATACCGAGCGTGATAACTACCTCACAGCTCAGGAGGCTATGGAATACGGCCTTGTGGATAAAGTAATTTCCAAAAGATAAGGGAGAAAAATAATGCCCAGAGATGACGAAAGACGCGAAAAGCCGCTTGTTTCCTGCTCATTCTGCCGCAAGACGCAGGATCAGGTAGAGAAGCTTATCGCAGGTCCCAATGTATATATATGCAACGAGTGCATTGACCTTTGCTGCTCGATAATCGAGTCGGAACCCATTCATAATCACAGCGGTTTTGATGCGGGTTCGTTGCCCAAGCCTCAGGAAATCAAGGCTATGCTTGATGAATATGTTATCGGGCAGGACAGCGCAAAGATTGCTCTCAGTGTTGCTGTGTATAATCACTATAAACGTATCGGAAGCAAGGGTGAAACCGATGTTGAAATCCAGAAGAGTAATATTCTTCTTCTCGGACCGACGGGCGTAGGTAAAACTATGCTTGCACAGACCCTTGCGAAGATTCTTGACGTTCCGTTTGCGATTGCGGATGCAACAACTCTTACGGAAGCAGGCTATGTCGGTGAGGATGTTGAGAACATTCTTCTCAGAATCATTCAGGCTGCCGATTTTGATATTGAACGTGCCGAAAGAGGTATTATCTACGTTGACGAGATTGATAAAATCGCACGCAAGAGCGAAAATCCGTCAATAACGAGAGATGTCAGCGGCGAAGGTGTTCAGCAGGCGCTTCTCAAGATAATCGAAGGCACGGTTGCCAACGTTCCTCCTCAGGGTGGCAGAAAGCATCCCCAGCAGGAGTTTATACAGATTGATACTTCTAATATTCTCTTTATCTGCGGCGGTGCATTTGACGGCATCGAAAAGATAATTGAGAAGCGTTCTGAGGGTTCGGCGCTCGGTTTCGGTGCTCAGGTCAAGAGCAAATCCGAATCAGCCAAGGAAAACCTCATCGGAAAGGTTATTCAGCAGGATCTTGTGAAATTCGGCATCATTCCCGAGCTTGTCGGCCGTCTGCCTGTAATAACAACGCTCAAAGAGCTTGATAAGGATGCGCTTGTCAAGATTCTGACAACTCCGAAGAACGCAATCGTAAAACAATATAAAGAACTCTTCAGACTTGACGGCGTTGAGCTTGAGTTTGACGATACTGCTCTTGAGGCGGTTGCGGATAAGGCACTGGAGAAGAAAACCGGCGCAAGAGGTTTGCGCTCGATCATCGAAGGTGTGCTTATGCCCGTTATGTATGATGTACCGTCGGATGCAACGATTGAAAGAGTCTGCATAACCGCATCAAGTGTCAATGACGGCGCAGAGCCGCTTATTGAACGTAATCCCAACGGCAAAAGAGCAAAGCTCGCACCCCCTCCGAAAGTTAAAAAAGCCGGTAATGCCGGCTGAACAAAAAGATAACGGACTGTTCATTGCGAACAGTCCGTTTTTATACATTATATATATTATACACCCGAATACGCCGAGAAGCCGCCGTCAACCGCAAGAACAATACCGGTGATGAAACCGGAATACTGCTCATCGCAGAGGAAAACGAGAGCACCCGTGAGGTCCTCGGGCACGCCGAAACGGCGCATGGGAGTATGAAGTCGGATCGTAGCCATGT
>JAZNFD010000023.1:0-3449 GCA_045588975.1 Acutalibacteraceae bacterium
ATGCTTTCAAATCCGAAAAATCTGTCGGATTCTGCTGGGATACAGGGCACGAGCTCTGTTATAACCGCGGCAAAGACCTTATGAGAATGTTTGGCGAGCGTCTTTTTGTTACACATCTTAACGATAATCTCGGAATTAAGGATTATGAAGGGAAAATAACTTATATCGACGATCTTCATCTCCTGCCGTTTGACGGAATTGCCGACTGGAAGTCGATTGTGAATAAGCTTGCAAAATACGGCTTTGACGGTCCTCTGACATTCGAGCTCAACACAATCA
The DNA here is from genome assembly GCA_045588975.1 of Acutalibacteraceae bacterium. Classification (GTDB taxonomy): domain Bacteria; phylum Bacillota; class Clostridia; order Oscillospirales; family Acutalibacteraceae; genus CAG-177. The sequence continues at coordinate 280 of JAZNFD010000023.1, forward strand.
GCAAGCCGAACAGACACGAAAACGATAAATATGCCGCAATGCCGATTGAACGCTACCTCGCAGAAGCTTACTGCAGAGCCTGCAGAGTTGCAAATCTTTTTATAAGAGCAAAGGAGAATTAAAATGAGTGAAAATCAGAAGATGACTAAAAAGCAAAACATCATACAGGTAATCAAGTTTGCACTTTTCTCAGCCTCGGCAGGAATAATACAGATCGTTTCGTTCACGCTTCTTTTTGAGGTTGCACACCTGAACAACACCGTTGCATATATCGTTTCACTTGCACTTTCTGTGCTCTGGAATTTCACCTTCAACAGAAAATTCACCTTCAAATCGGCGGCAAACATTCCCGTTGCAATGGTCAAGGTCGCACTTTTCTACTGCGTATTCGCTCCTCTTTCAACCTGGTGGACTCATGAGCTGACCGACCTCGGCATTAACGAATATCTCATCGAAGCAGGCACAATGCTCGTCAACCTTGTCACGGAATATCTCTACTGCAGATTTGTGGTTTACAGAAATTCAATGAACACAGCGGAATAAAGAAGAAATCCTCCCTTGACGGGAGGATTCTTTTATTTTAAAACTCTCTCAAGTGTCTTGCCGAGAATCTTTTCCTTGGCACTTTCGCTGATATCAAGATTTTTTATTCTTGCGATGTCCGATTTGATATGCTCGGGTTTTGAATACGGAAAATCAAGGCCGAATATGCTGCAATCTTCGCCCGTCTGAGCAACAACTATTTCAAGCTCTTCGTCAGTCAATGCCCATTCATCGCCTTTGCCCTTGCGGTTGCTTACACTCGTCCATCCCGCAAAAACATTGCCGCCTCTGCGTGAATTATTACACATAACCGCAAGCGCCTCTTTGAAGAAATGATATCCGCCGATATGCTCCATACTGAATTTAAGGTCAGGGAAATTCCATGCGACCTCATCAAAGAGAATAACTCTGTTGTCACGAAGTCTGTGCCAGTGCATTCCCGAATGGAATGAGATGAAAAGCCCCAGTTCCTGCGCTCTTTCGTAAACCTGAAAGGCTTCGGGGCCGTCGATAACGAATTCCTGATAAGGCGGATGCATTTTTATTCCCTTGAGTCCGAGGTCGGCGATTCTGTCAACCTCGTCGCGCAGATTGTTGTGAAAATCTATTGTGCCGAAGCCGACAAGCCTGTCCATCCCCTTTATTTCGTTTGCAAGCCAGTCGTTCTGACTGCCCTCAAAACCGCCTTCGTGAAATCGGTCGTCAAACGGTGCAAACGCAACCGCTTTATCTATACCGCATTCATCCATAAATTCAATAAGCTTTTGTGCGGTTGCTTCAGGTCTTAATTCTTTTGGAAAAACGTGCGCATGGTTTGCAAAAATCATTTTTATCACTCCTTGTTTTTATGATAAATAAAATTCAATTATTTGTCAATAAAATCTGCATTTGCGTCGGAAATACTAATAATGAATAAACACCAAGGAGAGTAAACATGGAAAATAAAGACACAATTTTGTTACTCAAAGAATGCAGCGCAGGAATCAGGATGGCGGTTTCGTCTATCGATGATGTGTTGCCTTATCTCGACGACAAGGAAATGATGCAGGTGCTCAAGGAAAGCAAAACAGAGCACAAAGACCTTGAAAAGGATATCGATAACGCACTTCACAAAATGAACTGTGAGGGAAAAGAGCCGAATCTTATGGCTAAGGGTATGTCAAAGATCAAAACCAATGCGGAAATGGTGATGAAGCCCACAGCAGCTCAGGCGGCAAGCCTCATCACGGACGGTTGCGGAATGGGCATCAAATCCATTCACAAGTATATGAATCAGTACCCTGCTGCCGCACCCGAGGTTATGAACCTTGCAAACCGGATCAGCACGCTTGAAGCAAAGCTTGAGGATCAGATGAAACCTTTCCTTTAAAAGAAAAACAGGACTGCTTGAACAGTCCTGTTTTCGTATTATTTACATTTTCTCTACTCTGAACGAATAAGTAGCACCGTTAACGATTTCAACCTGATCGGCACCCTTCATCGACATTTCTCCGTCAATATAGAACGCCCAGTATGTTCCGTCAATGTCATAATCAGCTGTTATGCCCTTGACCTTTTTGATGTAAAGACCGTAAGGACCTTCTTCGCCCTCAAGATAACCAAGCTCCTGAAGAACTTCGCCGACTATTCCGCCGTTGGTGTGAATGGTTGTCTGAGTTATGTTTCCGTCTTTGTCAACAACCTCAAACTCAAATGATTTTTCGTAGCCGTCATCACCGAGTTCGGCACTTTCAACCTCAGTTACGGGCGCTTCGGGAGTTTCTTTACCTGCACAGCCAAACATAACTGCCGTAAATGCAAGAATAAAAACAAGAAGCGCAACAAGTAATTTTTTCATAGTTGATTTCCTTTCTGAAAACAGATTTTTAAAAATAAAAGTGCCCCTCCGTTTCGGGAGAGGCACAAAGATAACGTTTTTGCTATACTTTCCTCCGCTGCCCAAGGTAAATAATATTTCAGCTTCAAACGGCATTCCGACTTTAACGGCAATGGCTGTTGCGACGGATTTTCACCGCCCTTTCCCGTTTTTGCTTATACTATATTAGATTAGAAACCGACTTTTTTATTTCGTATAAATTATATCATATGTTGTAAAAAAGCACAATATAAATATTTTTTACAGATATATCAGATATTGAGGAATTTTCTGAACGCGGTAATATATCCTTTTGCGGTTTCTTCGTTGTCGCTTTCCGCAAAGATTCTGAGCAACGGCTCTGTGCCCGAAAAACGGCAGATAACAAAGCTGTCATCTTCAAAATAAACCTTGCAGCCGTCCTCATAGTTGACTTTTACAACGGTTTTTCCGAAATCGGGAAGTTTTTTCTCATCAAAAATAACTCCGTTTATAACCGATTTATATTCGGGGGCAAAATGAAGATTGTCCTCAACCATAACATATTTGCCGTATTCCGCTTCAAGCTCGTCGAGAATTTCCGTTGCTGATTTTCCGACAACGCTTATCATTTCGCAGAAAAGAGAAGCGGCATAAACGGAATCCTTGCCGTGAATATGACCTCTTACGGTCAGACCGCCCGACGATTCGCCGCCAAGCACGGCATCAACCTCATCGATTTTAGAAGATATATATTTGAATCCGACCGGTACTTCATAGCATTTTTCGCCGA
>JAZNFD010000024.1:0-4207 GCA_045588975.1 Acutalibacteraceae bacterium
TCGCCGCCTGTGAGGATAGCGATATCCTGAAGCATTTCTTTTCTTCTGTCGCCGAAGCCGGGTGCCTTTACGCAAACAACCGTGAATACGCCGCGGAGCTTGTTGACAAGGATTGTTGAAAGAGCTTCGCCCTCAACATCCTCTGCAACAATGACAAGCTTGCCGCCTGCGTGCATTATCTGCTCAAGAAGAGGAAGAAGATCCTGAATGCTTGAAATTTTCTTGTCTGTGATGAGAATGAGAGCGTCATCGATAACTGCTTCCATCTTATCTGTATCTGTTACCATATAAGGTGAGATGTAGCCTCTGTCAAACTGCATACCCTCAACAACTTCTGATTCGGTAACGGCAATTTTTGATTCCTCAACGGTGATAACGCCGTCTGCGGTAACCTTTTCCATTGCGTCTGCGATGAACTTGCCTACTTCCTCGTCAGCAGCCGAAATTGTTGCAATTCTTGCAATATCATCCGAGCTTGAAACAGGCTTTGAGTTCTTTTTAACAGCCTCAACAGCAGCCTCAACAGCCTTTGCCATACCCTTCTTGACTACCATGGGGTTTGCGCCTGCGGTAACATTCTTCATGCCCTCTCTGATGAGTGCCTGAGCGAGGAGAGTAGCGGTTGTTGTGCCGTCGCCTGCAACGTCATTTGTCTTGGTTGAAACTTCTTTTACAAGCTGTGCGCCCATATTCTCAAACGGGTCCTCAAGCTCGATTTCCTTTGCGATTGTAACACCGTCGTTTGTGATGAGAGGTGCACCGTATTTCTTATCAAGAACAACGTTTCTGCCCTTGGGGCCGAGTGTGATTTTAACTGTATTTGCAAGCTTGTCAACGCCTGCCTGAAGAGCCTTGCGGGCTTCTTCGCCATAAATAATCTGCTTTGCCATAATTGAATCCTCCTATAAAAATCTCTGAATTATTCTACGATTGCAAGAATATCGCTCTGCTTGACGATTGTGTATTCTTCCTTGTTAAGCTTAACTTCTGTGCCTGAATATTTGCTGGTGATGACTTTGTCGCCAACCTTGACGTACATTTCAACATTGTTGCCGTCAATCATTCCGCCGGGACCGACTGCAACAACCTCTGCGATCTGGGGCTTCTCCTGCGCTGATGCTGCAAGGATGATTCCGCTGCTTGTGGTTTCTTCAACCTCAACAAGCTTTACCACTACTCTGTCTGCAAGCGGGTTAATAGTCATATTTATTTACCTCCGATAAATTATTTGTCATATTTTAGCACTCTTGCCTCCTGAGTGCTAATTTGTATTTTAGCCTCTTATTTAAGAAAAATCAAGTCTTTTTTCCAAAATTTACAATATTGTAATAATTGTCACGGTTATTGAATCGTACTTTTTACAATAGTGTTACAAAATTTAGGATTTGTTGACTTCACTTTGATAAATTGATATATTATTTATAGTTATATGATTTTTCATAAACGAGGTGCTTTATGGAGAAAATCAAAAAATTTCTTATTTCCGACTGGTTTACGGTCATTCTTCTTCTCGGCGCAGTCGGAGTCGTTTTCAGCGGATATGAAATCATAGGCTCGGTTGTTTTTGTACTGATTTTCGGCGTTACCATGGCTTTGACAGACGACTGGATGCCCTTGCTACAAATCATTATGTTTACAACGTGCTTCGCTATACGGTGCAAAAATTCATTTCAGACATTCCTCGGATACTGGTGGGTTGTGCCTATCATGGTTGCGCTTATCATCTGCCATTTCGTGCGATTCAAAGCGCATTTTGCAAAAGGAATGTGTTTCAAAGGCATTCTGGCAACATCCGTTGCGGTCACTCTGGGCGGTGTCGGAATAATCTCCGCCAAAGAATATTTTTCGTATACATCGCTTTTTTATGTTTTTATGCTCGGCTTCGGAATGCTTATCGTTTACTCATATATGAGCGCAAGCCTTAAAGCAAAAGATTCATATTCATATGCCGAAAAATTCTCGAAGATTATGGTATGCGTTATCTGTCTGCTTGCTGTGTGCCTTTTTGAAGAGTATTTCAGCAACCGAGACCAGCTTGTCGACGGATTTGAAATCCTGCCTTTCCAGTGGCGCAACAACGCCGCAACAATGCTTATGCTTGCAATGCCGTTTGCATTTTATCTTTCGGCAAAGGATTTCGGACTTTTCTTCATCGGCATTCTCGACTATGTTCTCATACTTTTCACGGGTTCAAGAGGCGGTATGCTTTTCGGTATGCTTGAACTTATAATCTGCATTGTCGTGATGTTCATTCTCGACAAAAGGCACAGGCCCGCAATTGCCGCTATCGTCGGCGCATCGCTCGTTGTTACAGCACTTACATATGAGGTCTGGATTGACACCCTCAGCTACACTTTGCAGCGTCTTGTTGACCCGAACGAAAATTCAATCAGACTTCAGCTTATTCCCCGAGGAATTGAAGATTTCAAATCTAATCCCATTTTCGGCAGAGGTATCGGATATATGGGCAACAGAGATGTCCATAAGAGCGCGGAGTTTGCGCTTTGCTGGTATCATTGCTCCCCCATCCAGGTTATCGGAAGCTTTGGAATTTGCGGTATCGCCGCCTACGGATATCTTATTTATCTCAGAATCAAAACATTACTCAAAAACTTCACGTTTTTTAACATCATAATGTTTCTTTCATATATCGGTCTTGAGTTTATGTCGTTCGTAAACCCCGGTATTTTCGCACCGTTCCCCTATCTTTTCCTCATCACCCTCTATTTTGTTATGATGGAAAAGAGTAACAATGCCGAGGATAAAAAGATTCTTCCTCGGATTATGAAAGGTGAAAAGAAATGAACGTACTTTCAATCGGCAACAGTTTTTCAACCAATGCACATAAATTCTTGCCCCATATGGCAATGGCAGACGGCAAAGAGCTTTTGCTCTGCAATCTTTTTATAGGCGGATGTTCGCTTGAACAGCATTGGAACAACTGGAGAGAAGAAAAGACTGCATATGATTACGAGGTTTATCTTCCGCACGAAACAGAGCTGTCACGCGCTCCCGAGGTTGCTCTTCACGAAGCTGTTGAGGATGAAGAATGGGATATTATCACCATTCAGCAGTGCAGCCATCTGAGCGGCATTCCCGAAAGCTATTCTCCGTACCTTTCGGAGCTTGCCGAATATTGCAGAATGGTTAAGCCGAATGCCAAAATAATGCTCCATCAGACCTGGGCATATGAATCCGACACCAATCATCCCGCGTTCACAAGCTACGGCAAAAGCACACAGAAGATGTATGAAGCTCTTACCGAGGCTTACGCCAACGCCGCTATGGATTCGGATATTGACTTGATTATACCGAGCGGCAGAGCATGGCAGACGGCTCGCAACACGATACCAGACCGCCTTACAGTTGACGACGGATTCCACGGCAACGACCTCGGATGTTATCTTGCATCTGCTTGTTTTTATGAGATGATATTCGGCGAAAGCATTTATGGCAACGCATTTTATCCCGACGGAATCGATAAGAGTACCGTCGATATTCTTAAGCTTTGCGCTCATACGGCGGTTGAAAAAGGGATAATAAAAAAATAGTTTAATAAAAATTATATGCCACGCAAAGAAAAGCTCTTTGCGTGGCTCTTTTTGCAACTTTATCGGCAAACAAAAAAGGAGCAACCCGAAGGCTGCTCCCTAAAAAGGAATTTTTAATTATTCAGCGATATCGATAACAACGCCTGAACCAACAGTTCTGCCGCCTTCACGGATAGCGAAGCGGAGACCCTTTTCGATAGCGATGGGAGTGATGAGTTCAACGTTCATATCAACGTTGTCGCCGGGCATGCACATTTCTGTGCCTTCGGGAAGGTTGATAACACCTGTAACGTCAGTTGTTCTGAAATAGAACTGAGGACGATAGTTGTTGAAGAAGGGAGTATGACGGCCGCCTTCTTCCTTTGAAAGAACGTAAACCTGACCTGTGAACTTGGTGTGGGGGTTGATTGAACCGGGCTTTGCAAGAACCTGGCCACGTTCGATTTCGCTTCTCTGAACACCACGAAGAAGAGCACCGATGTTATCGCCTGCCTCTGCGTAGTCAAGAATCTTACGGAACATTTCGATACCGGTAACAACTACCTTTCTCTTTTCGTCTGTAAGACCAACGATTTCTACTTCTTCACCTGTCTTGAGCTGACCTCTTTCAACTCTACCGGTTGCAACAGTACCACGACCAGTGATTGTGAATACGT
>JAZNFD010000025.1:0-8096 GCA_045588975.1 Acutalibacteraceae bacterium
TCGCCGCTTATTTTTTCACCGCTGACGACGTTTGTATATTCCTTGTCAAGAACAATCTTTTTTTCGCCGTCGGTGAAATTCATAATGAAAATATGATTTCCTCTTTTGCGGATTTCGATTCCGTCATCTGCGGAAATATCACAGTCGGCGGTAATTGAATTTTTCTCAATCAGCATTTTGCAGAAATCGTCTGCAAAATCATCGTCATTTCTGAATGCGGCGTAATAAGCGTTGCCTTTGCCGAAGCTGTTTACGGTCACCGAGGGCATACCTGCATAGAAATCGCTTTTGTATTCGCCGAGAATTTCCGCACCCTTTGCGTGGATGATATCGCAGATGTGAACAACGTCGTAGTCCTTGCCGCCGAATGAAGCAGAGTTTTTCATTCCCTCCGGCAGAGAATCGGTTTCTTCGCACCAGATGCCGAAAACATCCATAAGTCCGTCACCGGGAAAGCCGCCCAGATAACACATATCGTTTTTGTTAACAAAGCCCGTGAGATATCCCGCAACAAAATTGCCGCCGTTTTCAACGTAGGTCTTTATTCTTTCGCCCGTGCCGTCTTTGAGCATATAAAGGAAAGGAGCGATAACGGTGTTGTACTTTGAAAAATCGGCATCCATGGGGATAACGTCAACGGAAATTCCTCTTTTTCTGAACGGTGCATACCATTTGATGCACTCGGCAAGATAGTTTCTGTTTATGTTGTTGAATCCGCAGAAATGCTTGACTGCCCAGGAGTTCTCCCAGTCATAGACAACGGCAACCTTGCTGTCGCATTCCTTACCCACAACGCCCGAAAGCTTTTCGAGCACCTTTCCCAGACGGGTTACATCTCTGAAAACTCTTGTGTTTTCGTGACCGACGTGGTCAACAACGGCGCCGTGAAATTTTTCATGGCCGCCCCTGCTCTTTCGCCATTGGAAATACTGAACACTGTCCGCACCGTGAGCAATCGCCTGAATTGAGGAAAGCTCATGCATGCCGGGCTTCGGAAGCTTGTTGACATCGTGCCAGTTGACGTTTGAGGGTGTGCTTTCCATCATAAAGAAAGGCTGACCGTCCTTCATCGAGCGGAAAACATCGTGGATAAATGCCGTTTCAAGTGCCTGATAATCATTATCTCCCTTGTCCCAGTGGGGATAATTGTCCCATGAAACCAAATCCATCTTTTTTGCGAATTTTTGATAGTCAATGCCCTGGTGCATACGCATTAAGTTGGTTGTTACGGGAATATCGGGCGTGATTTCACGCAGAGGAGCAATTTCATTTTCATAAAAAGAAATATGACTGTCGGAAACAAATCTTTTCCAGCAGAGCATCATTGCGGAAATGTGGTTTTCGCCTCTGTCCTTCGGGGAATTAATCTGTGACCAGTCGTTCATACGGTGGCTCCAGAAGCCGTTCCACCAGCGGTCGTTAAGCTCTTCGATATCGTTATGATAATATTCCTTCACCCAATCTCTGAAAGCCTGCTGACAAAGCTCGCAATGGCATTCGCCGCTGTATTCGTTTGAAATGTGCCACATTTTGAGGGCAGGGTGATTTTTATATCTCTCCGCAAGCATACGGTTGATGTTGCGCACCTTTTCTCTGTAAACGGGGGATGTCAGACAATGATTATGGCGCACGCCGAATTCGTTGCGGATTCCGTTTTCCGCAACACGGAGTACCTCGGGATATTTTTGTGCAAGCCACGGGGGTCTTGCACCCGACGGAGTTGCAAGGATAACGGATTTTCCGTTAGCGTGGAGCTTATCCATAATTTCGTCAAGCCATCCGAAGTTGTAAACACCCTCTTCGGGTTCGAGAAGCGACCACGAAAAAATGCTGATTGTTGCGCTGTTGATGTGCGCAAGGTTCATAAGGCGCATATCCTCGTCCCAGATTTCGGGCGTTTTAATCCATTGGTCGGGATTATAGTCGCCGCCGTGAATGATTTTGTCAAAAATTTTCTTTTCCATAATTTAATCCTTCAACTTTTCAATGATTTTATCCATATCGGGGAAATCACCGATTGTCTTTGAGTAATAAGAATAAACAACCTTTTTGTTTTTATCTATGCCGACAAATGCGAAAAGCTGAAGAGGACGGAATTCGGTTTCGTCTGCAGGGGCAAAGACCTTGGATTCAAGAATCTTAACGGCATCTCCGCTGACCTTTTCCTCAAACATTCTGTCGCCTGCAACTGCATAGACTGCGCTGTCCGCCTCAAAAACGTTATACTTTTTATATAATACGGCTTCGGGGTCGGCAATGATTTCAAACGGATATTCTCCGCAAATCTTTTCTGACGGCACGATGAATTTAACATCGAGATTTGCCGATTCAAACTGCGGATATTTTTCCTTGAGTCCGTCAAGCATATCTTTGGTCAGCTTGCATCCGCTTTTCCTGCCGAAAACAACGAGGGTTGTTTTGTCTGTTTTGATTTCGTCAAAGGTATCGCCGATTTCAAGCGCCTTGTGATATTCTTTATCCTTTGCTCTTGCCTTTTCAACAGCAGTCCTGAAGCGTTCAAGAGCTTTTTTGAGCGTTGCTTTTGCACAGGCAAGGTTGATTCGCTGATATCCTCTGCCGAGTGCGCCGAACATCTCGCCGTTGTCGAGATAGATATTTGCATCCTCAAGCATTTCGCGCACTTCAACATGGGTCATACCGAGCGCACGCACATCTAGCCACTGAAGATAAGTGCCTTCAAGCGGATAAACCTTGATTTCGGGGAAGTTTTCCGCCATAAAATTCTCAACGTATTTTGCATTTTCCGCAATAACGCCCAGAAGCTCTTCGAGCCAATCCTCACATTCATTGTAAGCTGCGGTGCAGATTGTGTAAGCAAAAACATTCAGATGCATCTGCATATTCATCTTGTTGCGGATTACCGCTTTTGCTCTGACCTCGTCATTCGGAATGATTATGTTTGAACATTGCACGCCGGCAAGATTGAATGTTTTGCTCGGTGCGGTGCAGACTGCGATGTTGTTTTTCGCTTCTTCGCTCACATTCGCCATAACAGTATGCTCATAGCCGGGCATAATCAGGTCATTATGGATTTCGTCATCTATTATAAATACATTATTATTACAGCATATTTCTGCCGTCTTTTTCAGTTCATCTTCCGACCATACTCGGCCTACGGGGTTATGAGGATTGCAGAAAATCAGGGCGGTGTTGCTTCCGTCCTTTGCCAGTTCTTCAAGAAGGGAATAATTGATTTCGTATCTGCCGTCCTTTTCAATCAGCGGACAGAAAACACTTCGTCTGCCCGTTGCGATAATCGTCATATCAAACGGATAATAGACGGGCGGCATAACGATAACGCCGTCATCGGGCGCGGTTACGGCTTCAATAAGCATTGCAAGAGCGTTGATGATGCCCGGAGTCTGAAGAAGCCACTCTTTTTTGATTTCGAAATCGTGCCTGCGTTTCATCCACGAAATGACCGCATCATAATATTCGGCGGTAGGGTTGGTGTAGCCGAGGATTGCTTCTTCGGCAAGCTTTTTTATTGACTCAACTATCGGTCTTGCCGTCGGGAATTCCATATCCGCAACCGAGAGGGGAACGAATTCTGTTGACGCATTTTTTGCCATTTCCCATTTTGACGAACCGAAACGACTGCGGTCGGGGATGCTTGTAAAATCGTGATTCATTGTTTTCACCTGTTTATAAAAAAATTCCGAAACCATTGTAACACACCCGCGCACGAATAACAACCAAAAACAAAAAAACATAAATTTTTTACTTTTTGTTGCAACAAATTCCGCGTTTCGGGACACTAATATAACAAAGGGACAAAATATTACGTATAAAAATCTTGTATAAAACGGGGGCGGACAAAAATGGACGCAATGATCATTTTGTACTCGCTTTTTGCGGCGGCGGGATTTTCGATTGCCGCAGCGTGTGCGGTAAATCTATTTTAGAGTGGCGGGAGCAATCCGAACTATGCCTGAAAGCAAGTCTTTTCAACGCTTTTCGGCGTTTCGTGATTGAAAGGCGTCAGCCTTCCTGCTCACTCAACAGCCAAAAATCATTTTAAAATCTTTCGCTTTCAGGTCGAAGATTTTTTATCGTGAGGATTTTTGGCTTATCAAGGCACAAAACGGAGCAAATCCTTGACGGATTTGCGAGTATTTTAACACAGATAAGACGGAAATCATCCGATAAAAAACACAGTTCGGTTTACTTCCGTCACTCTAAGGTGAATTTATGGAATTTTACGAAAACAAACAAGAACCCGAAAAAGCGGTGCTTATCGCCGTTGATACTGGCGATTATGACTGCGAATCCTCACTTGACGAACTTGAGGAACTCGCAAAAACCGCAGGCGCAGAGGTTATCGGAAAGCTCTGGCAGAAAAGGGATAAACCCGATTCCGCAACCTTCCTCGGAAGCGGCAGACTTGAGGAACTCGCCGAGTTCTGCGAAAATAACGAGATTGACCTTGTTATTGCGGACAGCGAGCTTTCGCCCGCACAGCTCCGCAATATTGAAAAAGCAACAAAAATCAGGGTTATCGACAGAACAACTCTGATTCTCGATATCTTTGCGGAAAGAGCAAGGAGCAACGAAGGAAAGCTTCAGGTTGAGCTTGCTCAGCTGCGATATTCACTCCCGAGACTTACGGGTCAGGGTACGAGTCTTTCAAGGCTCGGCGGCGGTATCGGTACGAGAGGTCCCGGTGAAACAAAGCTTGAATCCGATAAGCGTCACATCAGAAGAAGAATCAAATCTCTCGAAGAAGAATTTGAAGCTCTAGAAAAGAGAAGAGGTCTTGCAAGAGCAAGGCGCGAAAAAGACGGAGTAGAAACCGTTGTTATTGTCGGATACACCAATGCGGGCAAATCCACTCTTATGAATGCGCTCACTCAGGCGGGCGTGCTTGCTCAGGATAAGCTTTTTGCGACGCTTGACCCGACTTCGCGTGCGTTGACCCTGCCCGACGGCAGAAAGGTAATGCTTATTGATACGGTAGGATTTATCCGCCGGCTTCCCCACCACTTGGTTGAAGCCTTCAAGTCGACGCTTGAAGAGGCGGCTTGCGCAAAGGTTATTCTCAATGTCTGCGATGCATCGGATCCCGAATGCTCCGAGCATATCAAGGTCACCAATGATCTTCTCGATGAGCTGGGATGTTCGGGCAAACCCGTTATTCCCGTTTTCAACAAGTGTGATTTGCCCGAAGCAAAAGAAAATATTCTCTTTGAACCTAATTCGGTTATGATATCCGCGCTTGAGGAGAAAGGCTTTGACAGCTTGCTTGAAGCAATCGCAAAGGCGCTTCCGCCGACGAGAGCAAAGGTAAAGATGCTTATTCCGTATTCCGACGGCGGTGCGGCGGCTGTTCTTCGCAAGGACAGCGTAATCAACGTCGAAGAATACAGAGCTGACGGTCTTTATTTTGAGCTTGTTGCGGACGTTACAATGATTGACAGATATAAGGATTATTGCATATAATCTTCATAAATTGTAACAAATTGTTAAAACTTTCGGGTATTGACAACCTTAAACTCTTGCTTTATAATAATTACACATCGTTTTACCGATGCAACCATCCTTGCGAAAATCAAGGAAATAAAATCAGGGGGACAAAAAAATGGACTTTTTAGGTACAATTTTCGGTGGTATCGACACAACAGGTGCTCAGGATCTTATTCTTGCATTCTTCAAGTATCTCTCAGAGTTTGATATCAAAGAAATCAACTTTGACTATCTCGGCGAAATTCTTACATTTATCGCTCCTATCTGGAATCCCATCTGGGCAACAGTAAGCGAGTACCTTTCCGAGTGGTTCGGCTTCTAAAAAAACATTTTTTGAACCTGCGGTTTTTCCGCGGGTTCTTTTTTTATTTACAGCTCTGTCTTGAATAATTAATAAATATATGATATATTTTAAACGTTATGTCGGATATATTTTGTTTTTGACTTAAGGAGGAAATAATTATGTGCAACTGCAACTGTCAGGGTCCCAAGAGCGACCTTTCGTTGCTGGATGAAGTGCTGAAAGAATACGGCGGTTCATCGGGTAATCTCATTACTATTCTCCAGAAGGCACAGAATATCTACGGATATCTGCCCAAGGATGTTATGTACTGCATTGCAGATAAGGTCGGTGTTGCACCCGCTGATGTTATGGGTGTTGCTACTTTCTACTCACAGTTCAGACTTACCCCTATCGGTAAATATCTTATTATGGCTTGCCAGGGCACTGCCTGCCACGTCAACGGAAGTGAAAGAGTGACTGCTGCAATCTCCGAATATCTCGGAATCGGCAACGGCGAGACAACCGCCGACGGTCTTTTCACTCTTGAAAACGTTGCTTGTCTCGGTTGCTGCTCACTTGCACCCGTTATTATGATAAACGGCGAAGCCTACGGCAATCTTACTCCCGATTCGGCTGTTGCCGTTATCAAGGGAATTCAGGAAAAGGAGGGCAAATGATGCGTATAGTTATCGGTGAAGGCTCCTGCGGAATTGCGGCAGGTGCAGCTAAAGTGCATAAGGCGATTGAAGCTCTTATGACCGGAAACGAAAGCTTTACTCTCGGAAGCACAGGCTGTATCGGTATGTGTTTCCTTGAACCCATTGTTGACCTCTACGACGGAAAAACACTTATCAAGCGTCTTGTTAAGGTGACTGCAGACGATGCCGCGGCAATTGTTGAAGCGGCAAGAAGCGGCGACCTTTCGGGAGTTGAAAAGCTTGTTATATCAGCAGAAGATGAAGAATTCCTTAATCGTCAGACAAGGATTGCTCTGCGTCATTGCGGTCTTATTGACCCCGTGTCGCTTGACGATTACAGAAATGCAGACGGTTATCAGGCTCTCGAAAAAGTTCTCAGGACTATGACTCCCGAGCAGGTTATCGAAGAAATCAAGGTTTCGGGTCTTGCGGGCAGAGGCGGTGCAGGCTTCCCGACTTGGTTCAAGTGGAATGCGGCACGTCAGAGCGTAGGTGAAAGAAAATATCTCATCTGCAATGCCGACGAGGGCGACCCCGGCGCATTTATGGACAGAGCTGTTATTGAATCAGACCCCCACAGCCTTATTGAAGGTATGCTTATAGGTGCCTATGCTATCGGTGCGTGCGAAATGATAGTCTATGTGCGTGCGGAATATCCGCTTGCAATCACAAACCTTGAAATTGCAATCGATGCCGCAAGAAAAGCAAATCTTCTCGGTGAAAACATTCTCGGCACGGGATTCTCCTGCGATATGAGAATCAAAGCGGGTGCAGGCGCATTCGTATGCGGTGAAGAAACTGCGCTTATCGAATCGCTTGAAGGCAAGAGAGGTATGCCCAGACTCAAGCCTCCTTTCCCCGCACAGAAAGGCTATATGGATGAGCCTTCAAATATCAATAATGTTGAAACATTTGCAAACGTTTCGTGGATTATAAATAACGGCGGCGAAGCTTTTGCCGCTATGGGCACGGAAAACAGCAAGGGCACAAAGGTTTTTGCCCTCACGGGTAAAATCAGAAAGGGCGGTCTTGTTGAAATTCCCATGGGTAAAACCCTGCGTGATGTCATCTACGGCATCGGCGGCGGCATCCGTGACAATAAAGAATTCAAAGCGGTTCAGATGGGTGGTCCTTCGGGCGGATGTATCCCCGCAGATTTGCTTGATACCGTTATTGACTATAAGGCACTTGCCGCAACGGGCGCAATTATGGGCTCGGGCGGTATGGTTGTTATGGATGAAAGCACCTGTATGGTCGGTATGGCAAAATTCTTCCTTGATTTCACAGCTCTTGAGTCGTGCGGAAAGTGTGTTCACTGCCGCATCGGCACTGCAAGAATGCAGGAAATCCTTACCCGTATCGTCAAGGGCGAGGGTAAAGAAGGCGATATCGAGCTTCTCGAGGAGCTTTGCGATGCCGTCAAGGACGGTGCGCTCTGCGGTCTCGGTCAGACTGCTCCCAACCCCGTGCTGACAACTATCAGATATTTCCGCAATGAATATGAGGCACATATCAGAGAGAAGAAATGCCCCGCCAAGGAATGCGTTGACCTTCTCACATATTCGATTGATGCCGAAAAGTGCAAGGGCTGTACTCTTTGTGCGAAAAAATGTCCCGCCAAGGCAATCAGC
>JAZNFD010000026.1:0-4022 GCA_045588975.1 Acutalibacteraceae bacterium
CTCACAGGGCATTTCCTATGATATTTCATCAGTCGAAAAAGTACAGAATGATGTTGAAATCGTTTCTGAAACTGAAGACGGTATTACTATAAAAAAGAATAGTGACGGCGACTTCAAAGTTCTGATGTTTACCGATACACACCTTAACGGTAAAAAAGCAAAGGACAATATGACAGTTACTTACATCGTTAATAACATAAATGAGCAAAAGCCCGATCTTGTTATTTTCGGCGGAGACAATATTTCCTCGGGCTTTAATAAAAAAAGAACAACTGAATTTGCAGAGCTTATGGAAAGTCTCGGTATTTATTGGGCGGCGGTTTTGGGAAACCACGAGGGTGAAGGCATTCTTGCTGTTTCAAGAGAGGAAAATGTTGATATATTCTCATCATATGATTACTGCCTTATGAGAAACGGTAAGGACGATATTGACGGCGACAGCAACTACACAATCAACATTCTTAATTCTGACGGCACACTCAAAGAGGTGATCTTCTTTATGGACTCGGGCAGCTATATGACCGATGAAAGCAAAGCAGAATACGGAGTTATAAGAGAGGGTGAAGTCTATGACGGTGTAAAGACCTCACAGGTACAGTGGTACAAAGATAAGCACGATGCTATAACAGCTGAATACGGCAAATTTAAATCCATAACAGTTGTACACATTCCTCCCTATCAAGCTGAAAGAGAATACAGCGAAGAAGATTATCTTTACGGAGAAAAGAGAGAGGGCGTCTGTGAATCAGGCTTTGATTCAGGTCTTGTTGACGCTATGCTTGAAAAAGGCAGCACACAGGCAGTTTACTTCGGTCACGACCACGTCAACGATTTCGGTGTTATGTGTGACAGCATCCTTCTTTCATATATTCAGCCATCAGGCTATTCCGCTTATAATATGCAGACCAAGTTCGATGCACCCGAAAATGAGTGGATTCAGGGCGCAACGCTTCTTAATATCAAATCAAACGGCACTTACACTGCAAAAAGAATTTACAATCACAAATAATTAAGGAGAAATTGAAATGGGAAAATTAAAAGAAAAATTTCAGGAACTGAAAAACAATCCGGATGTTGCTTTAAAAGAGCAAGTAGGTTATGTTTCGGGTGTTTTCGGCAACTGTATGGGTCAGGATTCCGTTGGTACATATACTGACCAGTTTATGTATGACTACATGGGTCTTAAATCTTCCCATATTGTTACAATGAAATCCGTAACAACTGGTGTTAACATTCTTATTGCACCCATTGTCGGCGCTTTGCTCGATAATAACCATTCATCCAAGGGTAATGCAAGACGTTTTATGATGGCTTCTGCAATTCCGTTTACTCTTTCGTCAATTCTTTTGTTTATCGTTCCTTCGACATCCCTTACGTTCAATTTAATCTGGAGCTTTTTGCTGTTTTTGCTTTTCAATATATCGGATACATTCTTTGATGTTGCGCTGTCAACTCTTTCCGTCAGAATGACACCGAATGCAAAATCAAGAAAGAATTTCTACACTATTGCACAGCTTGCTTCAACTCTCGGTTCAATGCTTCCCGGCGGTATGGTTCCCATTATCATTGAGCTTCAGGGCAACGATTATGCAAAGGAAAAGTGGGCGTTTTTCACCGTTGCTTTAATATTCGGTGTGCTCGGTATGTTCACAATGCTTGTCCCTTGTCTTACACTCAAAGAGCGCAATATGGTTCTTCCTCCCAGAGAAGCAAAAAAGAAAATCAAAATTGATTATAAACTCATTCTCCTTAACAGACCCCTGCTTCTTCTCTGCCTGAGTCAGGTGATTGATTCAATCAGGCAGGTATGCTATAACTCACTTCCTTTCTTCTATAAGCAGACCCTTAACAAATTCAGCATGAAAACTTACGTTGAAATGGCAAGCTCCGCGCTTTCATACGGCGGACTTCTTTCCGTTCCCTTTGTCGGTAAAAAGCGTTCGTCAAGAGATATCGTTGTGTGGGGTTATCTTCATACAGGCATATGTTATCTTTTGCTTTTGATTTTTGGTTATAAATCCCTTTGGATTGTTGGTATTCTGATAGCACTCGGCGGTCTTCCTAATGCGGCTATGAGCGCCGCAAGAAGAATACTTCTTGCCGACTCAACCGACTATATGGAATGGAAAAGCTACAAGAAATACGGCGTTGCACAGCGTAACGAGGGAATGGTTTTTGCTTTCAATACAATGGTTACAAGAATTGCTGCTCTCTGGAAAGAGCTTCTTGTTAACGGCGGTCTTGCTCTTATCGGCTATCAGAGCGCGCAAATGATTAACGGCGAAATGGTAGAAGCAATTCAGACTCCCGAAACTT
This sequence comes from Acutalibacteraceae bacterium, assembly GCA_045588975.1. Classification (GTDB taxonomy): domain Bacteria; phylum Bacillota; class Clostridia; order Oscillospirales; family Acutalibacteraceae; genus CAG-177. Next base: position 2,317 of record JAZNFD010000026.1, read on the forward strand.
TACACGGCATTTTCCTTCTTGTTGTTATTCCCGGTATCATTGGCAACCTTCTTCCCGGTATCATTATGATGTTTGATAACTTTACAGGTAAGCGTAAAGAAAAGATTATGGCAGAGCTTGAAGTAATCAGAGCCGAAGCAAAGGCAAAATCCGCAGAACTTGAAATATTATAAAACTAATTACGAGTTTTATGACAGCGAAAACAAGATTCCTCCTTTCTGCTTCAACAGAAAATGTGAGGTTTACGAGCCTTATGAATTCAGAGTAAAATATCAGGCAATAGGAGATTACGGGTGGAGTATTACGCTTGCGTTTGATTTAATGAATGAATAGTTAAAAATTAAGCACGACTTTAAGGGAAGCCGTGCTTTTTGTTGAATGTTATCCGTTCTCTGTATCCGTTTTTATATTGAGTTTCGGCGATTAATATGATAAACTGAAAATAAACAATGAGTACGGTTGGTGATTATTATGCAATTCGGTTTTACCACGACATCCTTCCGACAGATAAAGGATTTGGAAAAAATCGTCAATATAGCCCGTGAAGCAGAAGCTGACTGCATCGAGTGGGGCGGAGATATCCACGTTAAAAGTGTTGAGGATGCAAGGCGTGCAAAGGAGCTTTGCGACAAGGCAGGCATACGCATAAATTCTTATGCCAGCTATTACCGTGTGGGCTGTAAAAACGCCGATGAGTGGAAGAAAATCTGCGAAATTGCAAGCGCTATGGGTGCACGCAGTGTCCGAGTGTGGCTGGGTAAGGCTGACAGCGAAAAGACCGACGAAGCAACCTACAAAACAATAGTTGAGGACACGAAAAGCATCTGTGCAGTTGCCAAAGACTACGGACTTATTGTTTGTCCCGAATGTCACGACAACACCTTTAATAACAATACCGATGCTTTTCTGAAAATTCACAATGAAGTCGGCTGTGACAATTTCAGGACATATTTCCAGTCACGCTACAAACGCCTGCAATACGACCTTGACCGTATTGAGCGTACCTTGCCGTACATTGAAACCGTGCATATTTCCTATTCCGAGCAAAGCCGTGAGCAGTTCCCGAAATTCAACCCGAACTATATTGACACCCTGCTTGACAAAATAAAGCAGTCGGGCTTTGACGGCAACATTCTACTGGAATATACATATCTCTGCGGCTATTTCGGATTCGCGACATGTATGATTAAAGACATGAAAAGAATTAAGAAAAAGGTGGGCGAGGCAAAATGAAAATTGCTCTTTTCGGCAGCAATCAGCTGCAGTTTTCCAAGGTTTATACACCCGAGGTGCTCAAAAAATTAGGCGAATACGGCGAGCTTTCGCCGAGAATCAGTCAGAGCAACATAGCGGAGTATAAGGATTTTCTCAAGGGCTGTGAAATTGCATTTTCAACCTGGGGTATGCCGCAATTCACAAAAGAGGAAATAGCCGAATATATGCCCGACCTCAAGGCTGTCTTTTATTCTGCAGGCACGGTGCAGTATTTTGCACGCCCGTTTCTTGAAAGCGGAATAAAGGTTTATTCTGCCTTTGCGGCAAACGCTGTGCCCGTGGCGGAATACACCTTTGCACAGATTACTCTTGCGGCAAAGGGCTATTTTCAGGCGGCTAAGAATTACCGCATACTGCCGCTTCGCGCACTTTACTTTGCCAATTCCTGCACGGGCAATTTCGGCTGCAAGGTCGGTCTTGTGGGTCTTGGC
>JAZNFD010000027.1:0-13853 GCA_045588975.1 Acutalibacteraceae bacterium
ATAACAACATCTTCATCATCGGGAATGGTTATTTCCGTTTCACCGTTAAGAAGGATTTCGGAATGGAAAATATAAAACTGCTTTGCAATCATATTGCCGTTTTTTCCGTGGGTATGGGATAAAGCAAGCGCTTGAGGAACGGATTTTATATATCCTGTTTCTCCCGAACGGATCAAATCCCAATGGCCGAGAGGCTCAGAACAATCGGGCACGTCAACTTCCGTAACGGATTTTCCGCATCGGAAAACAGCTTTTTTTTCGCCTTTAAGTGAGGTCAGAAGCAGATGAACGCTTTCATATCCTTCACCGATTTGAATTTTACCGCCGTTGCATACAATGCAGTTTTTCTCCTCTGCCGAAAATGAATATTCAACACCCGAGAAAAGAAATTTTTCAGGCAGAATTTCACGTGGAACTGAAATTCCGTTTGCAAGAGTTGATTTGTGACGGTTGCTGTCTGACGTGATACCTGTTGCGTTGAATCCAAGGGGAACAGCAGTTCCGCAGTCAGCCGATTTTTCAGCTCTAGCGAATTTAACCGAAAAGCTTCTGATTTCGTTATGCTTTATGTCGAAACAAAGTTTACCTGATTTTATTTCTGCCTTGCAAAGCCCGGTTTCATCGCCTCGGATTGCATAAGCTTCGCTTATCGGGCAAGCGAAAACAGCTTCGATTTCTTCAATGTCGTTGCCCGAGCATTCTGCAACACGCAGGATTATTTCATCGGAATCCTGTGCCTTTTTAACTGCGGTGATACGCACCTTATCATTATTGAGTTTAACAAAAGAATATTCTTTTCCGAGAATACCTTTATGCTTATCGGTTACAAAGGTGTGCATCGGCTGGCAGAAAGCGTCGGAATATGCACCGATGTTTTCGGGATTTCCGCCGTGACCCATTACCGCAAAGGAATATCGGTTAATGCCCATATCCATTATGTGCTGTGAGCATTCCCATCGGTAGTTTGCCAGGGGTGTGTGAATCAAAGTGAGTCTTAATGTTGAATTGTCGGGTTTGTCCCAGCCTGCCCTTGAATCGCTGAAAACAGAAACACCGAATCCGTCGCTTTCATCGGTTATATCCGCCCATTTCTGAGCAGGTACCTCATAAAGCTTCTCTGTGTTCGTTCCGCGTTTTGTGTATCCGATTCCGATATCATAATTTGCATATTCGTTTTTTGATGTGAATCCGAATTCAGCTTTCAGAAGCGATGCTTCTTCACGCCAATCGGTTTCGTTGAAAACGGAAACATATTCACTCTCGGCGCCGAGAGAAACAATCTGCGTAAATTTTGATTTACCTGCAGTCCTGATTATTTCCAGAGAACAGAGAGCCGGACCGTTGTCCTTTATTCCTATTACGGGATTTTTCGCACACATATAAGGCTCTTGGCACAGATCTTCGTATTTCACTTCCCACGCAGGCCAATCAAAGCTGTGAGTGTTATTGTGAATTGTAAGTCTTATCGGCTTGCAAAGAAGCTCTTTGCCGAGTCTTTTATCAAAAACCGAGCATATATCGCCGTTTTCATCAACTTTAACACAGAGATATTTATTTTCTATTGTCTTTTGGTTTACGTTAAGCCCCGTTTTTATATTGCACGGTGAAACCGATTCCCTCAGATCATAAACAGCAAGTCCGCAGGATAAAACATCGGCAATGAAAGTAATCTCTTTTTTGCCGTCATCTGCCGTTTGGGTCTGCGAGGGAACTTCAACTCCGTTTTTATCAAATACCGAAAAACTTTCGGCATTGCTTTTTACAGTAACCGTTACCGCTTCTTTTCTTGATGATACACTCTGCAGAGGATTTGAAACAACAACGGGTATTCCCTGCACAAAAGATGTGTCAAGATTTACGGCAAGTGCCTTACAGGCGGCAGTATATTCCTCTGAGAAGGTGTTCATCGCCTGAATATAGTCGTTATGGCTTCTTTTATAGCATTCTTCAAATGATGTGCCCGTGATATCATCGTGGAACTGATGTGCAATAACTTTTTTCCACGCACAGTCAAAACCGTATGAGGGATATTCCGAAAGTCCCGTCACAAATGCCGCACTTGAAAATCTTTCTGCGGCATCTGCAAGAAGTTCGCATCTTCTGTTCCAGCGTTTTGTTACCGTTCTTGATGTGTAACTGCCTGCACCGTGTGCGGTAAGAAGAAATTCACCGTCATAAGCAGGCATTTTGCTTTTTTCGCCTTCGGGCATAGCCTCAAGCATATCAAAGAAATCCTTGGTTGTTGAAGAGTAAATATCAACATCGGACACGGAGCTTTTTCTCTGAGCATTAACAACATTTTTTACCGAAGATTTGTGAGGCGAGCCGCCTCTGTCACCTATTCCGTGATATGCAAAAGTAACCTCGGGCAGATTCTTGCTTTTACTGTTTTCGAGTTTTTCAAAAATTCGTTTTACCTTGCTCATTTTTCCGAATGCGGTTGTATATGAAAACGGCATGAGAGCGGCCCAGACTCCGTTTCCGTCTGCACCCATCCATCTGCCGATATCAAACGGAATCTGAACGGAACTTCCCCAGAAAAGCTTGCCCGTGGAAAAGCCTGTCAGTCCCGAATGGGCGGCAACAGTCGGCAAAGCTTTGCCGAATCCGAAGCAATCGGGCAGAAAGATATCGTTTGATTCTGTTCCGAACTCTTTTTTGAAAAAGCCGTTGCCGTAAAGAATATTTCGGATAAGTGCTTCGGGCGACGGAATGTTTACATCGCCGTTTTCGTAGCAGGCTCCGCAGGGATTCCATCTACCGTCTTTTATGTATTTTTTGAGCTTTTCGTATTCTTCGGGATAATATTCCTTGATGAGCTCGTATCTGTAGCTGCCTTCGAAATTGAATTTATATTCCGGGTATTTTTCAAGCAGCTCAAAGTTTCTTCTCAGCGTATCGGGAATATATTCTTCAATTGTCTGTTCAAATGTCCACAGCCACGAGGTATCAAGATGCGCCGTGGCTATGGTATGTATTTCAGGTTTGTTTTTATTCATAAGCTTCATTTCACACTGTCATAAATATCGTAGAAATTACCGATGAATGTAGGTGCGGCATTTTTGCCGTAGGAAATGAGGCACCATGTGTCGCTGTCATATTCACCGCTGTTTTCGTTATACTGTATGCCTGCAAGACAGTAGTTTGCAGGGTTTGCAACATAGCCTGCCGCATCGTTCATAAGGTCCATAACGATAATATCTTCGCCCGTGTATTCTCTTACGGGAGCAAGCTCAAATCCCTCTGCACCCTTACCGCCGAAAACAAGCTCGCCGAAGGTTTCGCCGGGGCTCATATATACTTTCATTTCGTCGCCGATTTCAAGGTAGCCTACCTCTGATACCGTATAGTATCTGCCGAAATTGTCTTTAAGCACAAAGTTATCCGCAACGGATGTTTTGCCAAGAAGAACGATAACATTATTATCAATCTGAACGGTAAACTGCTTGTGCTTTATGTTGAGGACGGGTTTCACTTCTTTTGCCTCAACAGTTTCAAGACCCTCATACCATACGGAGTATCTGTCCTGACCCTTGTATTTTTCAATATCAAGTCTGTCGCCCGTATCCTCGTTAAGCTTGATTCTTTCTTCGGTCGTTATATTCATACCGAGAAGAATATATGCGATTTCGTAGCCGTAACGGATTGACGTGTAATGTGCATTACCCGGGAACTCATCAACGCCGTCGCCCGTAAGACCTCTTTCAGATGTTACGGTTGAAACGTTACCCTGGAGGAAAATGAAGTTATAACCCGCATCGTTCATAATCATTTCAGCACTCCAGATGAAATCGGGAGAGAATTTTTTATCAAAGGAGACCTTCTTTTCGGGGTCTGCACTTGCCCAGCCGAAACTTGCAGATTCGGGATGACAGCCGAAGGTTGCAATAATTGTGGGAGTTTTGTCCGCATCGGCAGGCACAAATTCAAGCTTATAAATGTTGGGGTCAAGGGAAATAGGTGCGGTTCTGTCGAAAAAATAATCCCCTGCTTCGATTTCCGAATAGTAGAGCTTACCCTCCGTCATATCTTCAAGCGCATCTTCAACCGCCTTCTTTGAACCCGAAACAACAGACTCAATAAATGAACGCTCAACGCCGTATTTCACGTTGCGTGTAATCTTACTGAATGAATTGTTGATGATGCAGCCGATAGGGTCGGTCCATACGCCCTGCGAATCGATACCCGTATGTATATGAGTGCAGGAAACGTTGATGCTGACAATGTTATATTCCTTTGCAAGGTCTTTGAGACCCTCGCGCACCTGTCTTACGTCCGCATTGGCAAAGCCTATTGCATCAAGCGCAATAAACACAACGTTACCTCTGCCCGAGCCGTCATTCATAACAACAGCCCTTACCATAAGGTCTTCCTCATTGCCGTCCTCATCGGTATACATTTCGTTGCCGAAAATATAGGGGACATATGCACCCTTGGCATACTTTTTTTCACCGAAATCCGAAGGAAGAACGGAAGCCTTACCGTAGCCCAGACTCCATACCTTTTCTCCCTGAGGTTCGTCAATGAAGGTGTCCATACCCTCATAGAAATTATCGTATTCGTCAATGTTGAATTTCTCATAATCCGCAACCGCCGCCGAATCGGGAAGAATCAGCTTGAGTGCGGTGCCGAGCAGATCATTTATAACAAAATTGCTCAATCCGTTGATTATTCTGCCGAATCTGATTTTTGAATCCGCATCGTCCTCTGCCTGAGAATCGGCAACATAATCCATTACGGAATCATAGCTTGTCTGCACATCAGCCGCCGCGTAAACCGAGGGCATCACAAGGCACATAACTAGCACCATCGAAACAACCGACACAAACATTTTTTTCATAAAACAAAACCTCTTTCCAATACAAACTTAACATTGCTATTTTATATTAACATTATTACATTAAAAAGTAAATAATTTTTGTGCATTTCAGCCAAAAACTCTGTTTGATAATTACCGACACACATCTGCTTTTAAACAAAAAAGCCGTCTTTTCAACCGAAAGACAGCTTTGTGATACATTATCCAGTAGTTTTTATATAAAACACCCTCTTGTGGTTATTCTCTTTAAACAAGCTCGGATTCTTCTGAAAAGCGAAGGAAACGGAGAGTTCACGTCATAGGGCGCAGAAGACACAATGCCGTTTGTAAGTCCGTGAATTTCGGGACCGACACCGATCAGCATTGAACCCCAGCATTCTGCACCGATGGTAGGCTTTGAAGAAAGTGCTGTATATGTGATTGCGCCGTTTTTAAATATTTTGTCAAAGTTCGGCGTGTCGGCATCCTTGATCCAACTGCCTGCGCCGTCAATACCGATTGCTGTTATATGAGAATATTTTCTTGACATATTCTGCACCTCTGTATCTCAACAGCAAACTGAAAACCTCCCTGCTTACGCAAAGAGGTTTCGCTTCAAATCAGTTCCATTCCTTGTTCATCACAACAAAAGTCATTCTTTCCTGAATGCTCGGACCGCCGTGACCCGTGCCGACTCCGCCGTGGTCTGAGGTGACAATAATGAGCCAATCCTCAGTTTCGTATGTTTCTCTTGCTTCAATAGCTTTGATTACTTCGTAGCCGTAAGCATCCTCTGTATTGAAGCCGTCCTTATATACGGGGTTGTTATATGTAAATCCGAAATCGTGACCTGCAGAATCTGTGTTTTCATAAATAATAAATACAAAATCCGAACAGTCATCGCTTGTGATTTCTTCCATCGCGCCCGTATGGATGTCCTCTTTGTTTTTGCGGAGTTCGAAATCAACATCAAGGTTGTTTTTCTCGCAATATGCTTTCTCTTCAAGGTATGTTGCACCGTTTCCGGAAAAATGACCCTTCCACTTTGTTATAAAAGCGGAGCTGTCAATTGTTCCGTCTTCAACAAGACTTGTCATAAGCGTTTTGGGTTCTACCGCTTTGGTTATACCGTTACCTGTTATACCGTTGACATCTGCCCATGTACCCGTAACAATTGAACACCAGCCGGGAGCGGTTGAAGTGTCCTGAGTGTTTTCCGCGGGATAATTAACGCCGCCGCAGTATGTGAGATTGTTTGACGCGCCGTTGCTGAGAAGGTAGTTTACCGCACCGTTCTCCTGCGCTTCGTTGAGAATATCGGCACGGCAGCCGTCATAACCGATGACAACAACTTTTTTCTCTGTTTTTCCTTCGGGAAGTCCGGATTTGAAATGTTCCTCAATAATTTTGTAGAGATCAGTCTGGGGATATGCTGTTTCAATTGTATTTTCGTAGCCTGCGCAGGCAACATTCTGTCTGAAAAATTCTTCCGTGTCATTTTTGTCTTTGTGGTATCTTGTGAAATACAGAGCCAAAGCACCTGCAATAATTCCGAGAACAAGTACGGCAGAAACAATAATAACCACAGTCTTTTTCCTGTTTTTCATTTTAATTCCTCCAAAAGTTTAATTTCACGGATATGTTTGTAAAATTGTTTTCTGATAATAACTCCCTTATCATTTTTGCCGATAAAAGGGGGATCGGTTACGGATGCGGAATAATCATCGTTTCCGTGAATTATTCCGCAAAGCGGAGAATCACTTTCATCATGAGAAGCAAAGACATTCTTCCTTTTCGTTACAGCCGTCAGCCTTTGATTTGACGGTATTACAGTTTAAAACTCATAATTGGGTTTAATCTTTTCTCCTGTTTTTGCCGATTCCACAATCGCAAGGCAAACCTCAACGGTTTTTGCGCCTTCTCTTGCATCTGTCAAGATATCTTTATCATTCAGAATTGCGTCTGCAAAAACTTCAAATTCTTTGACTGCATTGTGGTTATTGACTACAACTTCAATTATTTCGGGTTCTTTTGTAACTTGGTTATCATCAACCGTAAAGAGCGTCATTGTCGGAGATGTGTTATCACAAATAAGAGTGCCTTTTGTTCCGTAAATAACCGTTCTCATCGTGTAATCACGCTTGCAACCCGTAGAAACAAAAACCTTGCCCGCTAAGTTATCGTCAAATTTCATGATTGCGATTGTTGCATCGTCATAAGTAACGTGCGGCAGGAGCTTATGCGTGCCGTAAGCAAATACTTCCTGCGGGTCGCCTGCAAGCCATCTTAACAAGTCAATCGCATGACAGCCGCCGCCGATTACGCCGTGTCGTTTAGGATCGCAACGCCACGGTTCCTGAATCAACATATAATCGTGAGCGTACTCCGATTCAACAAAATACAATTCGCCGATTGCGCCTGATTCGATGATTTCTTTTGCCTTTTCGAAAGCGGGAGTGAATCTGCAGATCTGACCTACCATGAATTTTGCATCGGATTCTTCTGCCACTTTCACTATTTCTTCAATATCTTCTCTTGTTAAAGCAAGAGGCTTTTCGCAAAGCACGTGCTTGCCTGCACGAAGCAAATCGCAAGATACTTTCTTGTGCTGTTGGTCGGGAATTGCGACGGTAACAACATCAATATCTTTATTATTTACGATATCCATATAGTCAGTTACCCATTTTTCTTCGGGAATATTGTATCTTTCACCCGCAAATCTGAGATTTTCTTCATTGCTGTCACAAATCAAAGCAATTTCCGCATCTTTGCAATTCAATGCACCTTCAACGTGACTCATTCCGAACTTCATACCGATATTGGCAACCTGTAATTTCTTTTTCATAGATTAATCACCTTTCGTCTTGTTGTTTGATTTCTTGCTCTTTGCAAGATGTTCTGATATTTTTTATAGATTTATCGTTGTTATTTCAAGTAATCTTTGTGAGATTTTTTCGCTTTCTGTCAGGAATTTGTCGGTTTGTTCTGCCTGTTTTACCGAGCGGTAACGAAAGCAATGCTCCGCCTAAGTAAACAACAGCGAAAATAAACTGAAGCGTAGTGTATTCACAGCACAGATACTGTATATGGAAATAATAAAGACCGACAACGGATAGAGAAATACCCGCAATAAGACAAATATTTCAGATATTATTTTCTTTAATGATAAATTTTCTTCACAAAAAACTCTGCCTATAAAATTCTTGTTTATCAAGTTGATTATATCACTCATGCCCGTAAAAAATCAACCGTTTTGCAAACGTTCCCGCTTCTGTTCAAAAAAATTCTTGTTTTGGTTTTCATGCGGGCTTCGGCGGAGTTGTGATCCGGCATTATAACTGCGGCCCGCACTCATCCCGCGAAGATTCGCTTCTCAGAGAAGCAGGAGAAGTTATTGACAGCAATTATCAAAATTAACTGTAAAAACCAAAACTGCAAGTCCGCCGAAAAGGCAGGCTTGCAGTTTTTTACATTGTGATTGAGTTGTTAAAACAATAAAACTTTTATTGGTGCAGACCGTTGTAAGATTTCTGATAAATTTATATCTCTGCAACGGTGTCAATTTCAACAAGAACGTTCTTCGGGAGCTCCTTTACGGCAACGCAGGAGCGCGCAGGTTTTCCTGTGAAATATTTCGCATAAACTTCGTTGAAAGCGGCAAAATCACCCATATCTTTAAGGAAGCAAACTGTTTTCACAACTTTTTCAAGACTGCTTCCCGAAGCTTCAAGAACAGCTTTTATATTTTCACAAACCTGTTCGGTCTGCTCTGTTACGGTCTGCGCATCAACAGTACCGCTCGCAGGATTAATTGCTATCTGTCCCGAAGTGAAAACCAGTCCGTTGGTAACAATTGCCTGTGAATAGGGGCCGATTGCATCGGGTGCATTTTCAGTATAAACAACTTTCATAGACAAATCTCCTTCGTTTTCCGTCTGTCTTTGCGACAGTATATCATCTTCATCATCATATGTCATTAATCCGGATATCCGGTTTATTATGTTTTTTTCCTCCAACCAATCCAGAACTTTAGGCTTGAGCATCGGAATGAAAATTGTAACCGTTATGCAAGCAATAAACATAAGCGAGAACACAAGAGGATATCTGATTGACATAACTGTGGTCATATTTCTTAAATCATCGACAAGAAAATACGAATATCCGATCGGATCCACCCAATCAAACATTTCATTGAATTCTATATAATGCCAGAGATTGTTGAGTAAATAAACCTGAACAGTGCAAACAAGGCTGCACAAAAGAGATAAAACAACCTTGACTGATTTCTTTTTCACATTCCGAACGGCACGGCTGAATATGTACAGATAACATAATCCGCAAAGAACATAAGCTTCTATTTCGTGAAAGCGGAAAAAAAACAGTTCATAATCATAGTAATCCAGATAAGAAATTGTAATTGCGCCGAAAAAGCCAACCGTCAGCAAAGATAAAACAACAGAGATGAGCGACGGGATTATTTTTGTTTTCATAAAACTCTCTTCCTTCTCAAATAAAATCTTTCAGCATTTCAATAATAACATTTATTCGAAATCAAATCAACATTAATTCTGCATTTCAACCGTATTTCCGCTTTTTTGCCGCTCTCAGCTTTGAAATATCACGCATATCCGATCGGCTCTTGACTAAAACCAAAAACAATTGTAATATTTTAAAAAGGTTGGTGACAGAAATGAACACTTATTTTAATGAAATCACTTCAAAACCCGTAAATACGGTTGACGGAAAAACAGTTTATAAAATACCCGCAGGTGCAATGTGCGGAAACGGCGACCTCGGCGTTGTTTTCGACAATGACGAAAACGATCTTGTTATCCACATTTCAAAATGCGACTTCTGGAAATTCACTCCCGGCGCACATAAAGACGGCGGAATCAAAACCGCAGGCAGTCTGCGGATAAAAAACGCCGATTTGTCGGAATATAATATAAAGCAGTATTTTGACAAAGGGCTTCTTGAGTGCAGATTCGGCAACTTCTCGATGGAATTTTTTGTCGCTCCCGAAAACCTTATTTATTTCGAAATAAAAGCATCGGAGTCCGATGAATTTCCTGCTGTCGATATTGAAATACCCGACACCTGCAATTCAAATAATTCCGTATTCTGCGATAACGGTGTCAACTGTTATGTGCGCAAATTTGACGGCGAAGAGGTTGACAGAGAATCTGCGGTTGCTGTCTGTCTCCGAGAAACAGAATCAGGCTCGGCAGAAGGAATCAAATCCGTGCGCTTCTGCGTTTCGGTTGTAACAAACTTTGACGACAGTCAATACACCGATAAAGCTATTGATATGGTTTTGCATTGCGATTATGACGGTGACAAAGCAAAAACAGAGAATAAATGGAAAGATTTCTTCTCGGCATCCAAGGTAACTCTTGGCGACAAAGAAATTGAAAAATATTATAATTCAAGCCTTTATCACCTTGCCGGATGTATGGGCAACAAAGAATTTCCTCCCGGATTATTCGGCAATTTCATAACGGATGATTTCTTTCCCTGGGCGGGAGATTATCATATGAATTATAACTATGAAGCTCCCTATTACTGCATATTTTCCGCAAATCACCCCGAGCTGTTTGACGGCTATATGGCTCCCGTCAACGATATGTCAGAAAATGCCGAGAAATTCGCGAAGCTTTTCGGATGCAAAGGATATGCTTTTCCCGTAAGCTTCGGCCCGAAGGCGCTCGATGTTTACAGTCAGGCAGACTGTAAGGAACACGGCATTCTTTTCCTCGGTCAGAAGAGTCACGCTGCTTATGCCTGCGTAATCCCCATTATGCATTGGTTCGCAACATATGACAAGGAATACGCACTTAAAAACTACTATGATTTCGTTCTGAATACCGCCGCTTTCTGGGAAGATTATCTTGTCAAAGAAAGAGGCAGATACGTAATCAAAAATGATGCGGCGCACGAAATCCCCTATTATCGCGGAGAAAAATTCAGATATATCACGCACAAGGGTCAGATAGAAGCCGTGAATGCCATAAATTCCCTCGGACTTGTAAAAATGCTTTTCGACGGAATTTACGATATGGCAAAAGAACTCGGTCTTAACGAAGAAAAATATGCCCTGTGGGAAGATATTATCAAAAACCTGAGCGATTTCCCGACTTTTATAAAAAAAGGCAAGAAATGCTTCCGCTACTCAAAAAGAGGCATACGTTGGAGAGACGACAACACAGTCGGTCTTCAGCACATTTATCCCTCTTCGCAAATCGGATTTTCTTCCGGAGAAAAACTGCTTAAAATTGCAAAAAACACATATTTCATCAACGACAGACGTCTCGACGATAACGGCTCGAACTCATATCTCCCCGCAGGCGCGAGAATCGGCGTTAATCCCGATTTTCTGATTGAAGGAATACATCAGAACATTAAGGAATTCGGGCTTCCCAACAGACTTTTCCGCCACCACGGCGGCGGAATCGAGCATCTCACGATGGTGCCTGCAACCGTTAACGAAATGCTTATGCAGAGCTATGAGGGCATTATCAGACTCTTCCCGTGCTGGGATAAAAAAATGAACGCTTCATTTGAAAATCTCCGTGCAGACGGTGCCTTCCTTGTTTCTGCCGTGCTTGAAAATGAACAAATCACTTCTTTCAGAATCAAAAGTCTCAATGGCAGAGTATGCAAAATCGAAAGTGACGGTATCAAATCCATCGTAAGAGAAACAGATAAAAAAGAAATTCCGTTCAGTATAGACGGCAACACCGTTTCATTTGAAACAGAATCCGACACAACATATATTTTAATGTGAAAATTCAACACAGGAGAAATAGAATATGAGTAATAACAAAATCCGTTTCGGAATAGTCGGCACGGGCACAATCGCTCACCGCTTTGCGCAGGCAGTAAAAAATGTTGCCGATGCAGAGCTTGTCGCCGTTGCATCCAGAACAAAAGAAAATGCCGAAAAATTCGGCGATGAATTTGATATCCCCGTCCGCTTTGACAGCTATGAAAAAATGGCTCTGTCCGATGTTATTGACGCCGCATATATTGCCGTTCCTCACTCGGGTCACATCGGTATCTCGTGCCTGATGATGAATGGCGGAAAGCACGTCATCTGCGAAAAGCCGATGGCGGTGAATTCCGCAGAGGCTGAAGAAATGTTCCGTTGCGCAAAAGAAAACAATGTCCTTCTTATGGAAGCGATGTGGGCAAGACTTGTCCCCGGCACATTGAAAATGCTTGAGCTTGTTGAAAGCGGAGTGCTCGGCGACATTCTCGGAGTTGAAGGCAAATTCTGCTACACGATGGACGAGGATGAAATGGATCACCACGTTTTCAAAACCGAGCATGGCGGCGGTTCTTTGCTTGATGTCGGAGTTTACGGACTCAACTTTGCGGAATGGTATCTCGGAAAAGATGTTGAAATAATCAACGCACAGTCCGATGTTTACAACGGAGTTGACAGCCACACCTGTGCTTTGATCAAATATAAAAGCGGTGCGATTGCCGATATTTCAAGTGCAATTCTTCTTCGCAAACCTAATGAAGGCTATGTTTACGGTACAAAGGGTTACGCCCATCTGCGCAGATTCTATGCACCGCAGCAAATCGACCTTTATTTTAACAACGGCGAAACTCAGACAATTCCGACCCCCTATGCAGGCAACGGCTTCGAAGAACAGATTGCACACTTCTGCAAATGCATCTCCCTCGGCTTGAAAGAAAGTCCCGTTGTAACACCCGAACAGACTCTCTACATCACCCGTCAGATGGATGAAATCAGAAAAATGACAGGCATTGTGTATCCTCAGGATAAATAAACCGCCAAGCGTAATCACTTGTGTAATGTCTGACAAAGCCAACACCCGCATCTGTACAATCACAGATGCGGGTATTTTTGTTAACCGTAATATCTTTGATAAGCACGCATTCCCTCGTCATTTACAATAACGATAAAATCGCTCTCCGTCATATTCTCGGGGCGTCTCGCGTAACCGCCGTACACGAACGGTCCGAAGGTTTTGGGCGTTGTGCGTTCTTCGGCATCCGTAATAAATGTTTCGGGAATAAACATATAATCTCCCGGCACAGGCTTCACTGCAAAATTTTCAAACCACATTGCAGTCATATGGATTTTGCCGTCTTTGCCCGCAAACATATAAGTGCCATTGCGGTCATCAAGTATCTTTACTTTTATCAATGCAACCGTCCTCCTCCAGTTTATCAAGGAAATTCATCATATCGACAAAAAACTCACTTGAATAGCCGTGAGCTCTGCCGATATATTTTATATAAGTTTTTGTTGTGGTTTCGGGGATTCTTTCATACAGATTCGAAATATCTTTTTCGGGACATTCATCATCAATATCCGATGACGTTATGAGCACAGGCATATCCAGCCTTGACACGTGCCATTCGGGGTCAACGAGAGAAAGGCGTTTCTTCGCTTCGCTTGGTCTGAATCTGATTCCAAGAGGCGGCGGAAACGAATAGATAACATCGTTGAGCCTGTGCGTTGAGTATCCGATCAGGAACGGAAGATCCGCACAGGTTGCGATACATCTGTCCCTTCTGTAATAGCTTGCAAGAATCAGCGCCATCGCACCGCCCTGCGACGTACCCGCAAAGATGAGCCTGTCGGTATCGGCAAGCTTCTCATCTTCGATAAATTTAATCACCGTAATCGCATCCATTATCCATTCGGAGTAACCGCAGTCAAAGCCGCAAAGAGTGTTAAGAAGAACAGGCCAGGTGCTGTTGCCGCGCACCTTGCTGATATCAAGACCTCTCGGAGTTGAGTAACCGAGGGGCGAGATAAAAATCATATTATATTTATCAGAAACATCGGGATAAGTTCTCAACCTCGCTTCGTATCCGGGAAGAACGACCAGAAGAGGTTTGTTTTTCTCTTTTGCAGGTACAAACCAGCTGTAAAATTCATCCTTACCTTCTCTCTGACATTTAATATATCTGCCGTCCTTTACGCACTCGACATCATCATAGACAGGAAGCGGTTCGCGCGCCTTGTCAATAAACTCCGCCTTATATTCTCTTGAAAGCAACTTATATCTGAATC
>JAZNFD010000028.1:0-4045 GCA_045588975.1 Acutalibacteraceae bacterium
CGTTGATACCTTCAGCGCCGCCCCAGCCGTTGAGACCGTGAACAAACACAAAAGGCTCTTCGTTTTTGGGTTTCCAGCTGTCCTGAGCAGCCAAGGAAGCGGTTGAACAGATTCCGATAAGAATTACAGCGGTCAAAATAAAACTTATAATGCGTTTAACCTTCATATCATTCACCCCTTGGTATTTATGGCAAACAAAATTTACGAAATAACAGTTTAATATCAGTCAAGATTGCCGACTTTTCTGATGATAGCGGCAAGTTCTTCAACATCCATAATCTTGGGTACAGGATAGAGAGGATTACCTTCCTTGTTTGCTCTCTGTGCAATGGTTGCAACATCCTTTTCCTGAAGCACATCGAGATGCTCGGGAATATTAAGAAGTTTATTAAGCTCCTTAACCTTAGCAATAAAGAAGTTAGCCTTCTGTGCTTCGTTCATACCCGCAGTTTCAAGACCTGCGATATCGGCAAGCTTGGCAAGAGGCTTATATGCGGTTTCTCCGAATGCTTCAAGAACATAGGGAAGAATAACAGCATTTGCAAGGCCGTGAGGTGTGCCGTACATACCGCCGAAATTATGAGCGATTGCATGAACGTAACCGACATAAGCTCTTGTGAATGCAATACCTGCAAGATATGACGCTTCGAGCATATTTTCTCTTGCTTCAAGGTCTTTACCGTTTTCGTAAACCTTAAGAATGTTTTCAAAAATCATCTTTGTTGCCTTCTCGGCCGCTGCTGCTGTCTCTTTGGTGTTACTGTGGCCGATATATGCTTCAACAGCGTGTGTAAGGGCATCCATACCTGTTGTTGAAGTTATGTGAGGAGGCAGACCGACTGTAAGCTCGGGATCAAGCACCGCATATTTGGGACGGAGAACGGGATCCTGAAGAGCGTATTTTTCGTGAGTGGTCGGGTCAGAAACAACGGCTGCGATTGTTGTTTCCGAGCCTGTGCCTGCGGTTGTGGGTACAGCATAGATTGTAGGAAGCTTCTTGAGAATTTTAAGAGTGCCTCTCATCTTCTGAACGCTTGTCTTGGGACGTGCGATTCTCGCTGCACAAACCTTCGCACAGTCCATAGGCGAACCGCCGCCGAATGCAATAACCGCCGAGCATTTGTTATCAACATAAAGCTGTCTTGCATCTTCAATGTTATTGATCGTGGGGTTAGGCTGAGTTCCGTCATAAACAGTGTACTTTACACTCGCCTTATCAAGACCTTCGAAAAGACCGTCAAGAAGATGCAGACCCATAAGACCCTTATCGGTAACAACAAGAACGCTGTCGTGTCCGTTTGCCTTAACAACCTCAGGAAGCTTTTTGACACTGCCTGCACCCTTTACAAGCTCAGGTTCTTTCCAGTTAAGAAAATTAACCGCAACTCTGAAAATACCCTGATAAGTTCTGCAATACATTTTGAAAAGTGTTGATGCTGCCAAAATAATTACCTCAATTCTATAAATAATTTTACAAATAAAATATAACATAATTAAATCAAATGCGCAATACTTTGAAGGACTTTTTTACAACTTTGAACAAAACTGCATATTGCATTAGCTTTCTTAAAATGTTATACTTACTATGGAATAATTTGAAAGGAAAGAGTTATAATGCTGAAAATTTCAACATTTGAAACAAAATTCATCGATTCCGAGGGCAGAGAAAGAATTTTCAACGGAATGAACTTCTGCGACAAGGGTTACAACAAAACCGAAAACGAAAGAAGAACGTACGATGTTCCGTTTGACGAAAACCTTATTTCGACGCTCAGCCAAAACGGTTTCAACATAATCCGTCTCGGCATGACGTGGGACGCAATCGAGCCGCAACCCGGTCAGTATGACGAGGACTATCTCGACAGAGTTGAAAAGGTTGCTGATCTGTGCGCAAAATACGGCATTTATTTTTATCTTGATATGCATCAGGACCTTTATGCAGGTTTTTATGAAACCGCCGGTGACGGTGCGCCCGAATGGGCTTGCCTTACCGATGGTGCAAAGTTCAAAAAGACAAAACTTGTATGGGCAGAAGGCTACTTCTGGGGAAAAGCCGTACATAACTGCTTTGATAATTTCTGGGCAAACAAAGAGTACAACGGAGTGCCTCTTCAGACATATTTCTGCAATATGTGGAAACACGTTGCGGAGCGTTTCAAAGACCATCCTGCTCTCTTTGGTTTCGACCTTCTTAACGAACCTTTCCCCGGCAGCGACGGCGGAAAAATTTTCAGAGGTCTTATTATGAACGTTGCAAAAACCGTTCTGACCGACAAGAGATGCAAGAAGCTTCAGATGCTCAGGAATCTTTTCAGCGGAAACATTATCAAATGCCTTGACCCGTTTGACGACCCCTCACTTTTCAGAAAAGTCACAAGTGCGGGCGATAAACTCATTCACAAATTCGATACGGGCGCATATTCAAAATTCATCAACAAAACCGCCAAGGCAATCCGCGAAGTTACCGATAACGGTATTATAATTATGGAAAACAGCTATTATTCCAACCTCGGCATCCCCTACTCAACTCCTGTTGTAAACTATGACGGGAAGCGCGAAGAAAAGGTTTGCTTTGCACCTCACGCCTATGACCTTATGGTTGACACCCCTGCATACAAATACGCAAGCAACAACCGAGTAGGCTCTATTTTTGATGAACACAGACGTTCTCAGGAAAGACTCGGCGTTCCCCTGCTTGTCGGTGAATGGGGAGGTCAGTCGGAAGGTACAGACTGGCTTTATCACATTGAATATCTGCTCGATAAATTCGACAGCTATCATTGGGGTCAGACCTATTGGGCATACTACGAGGGACTTCTTGAAAATCCCATTATGACCTGCCTTATCAGAACATCGCCCGTTGCAGTCTGCGGTTCAATTGAAAATTACTCATACGACAGAAAGAACGACATCTTTACTCTTACATACAACCAAGACAAGGAATATTCCGTTCCGACGGAAATTTATGTCCACAAGGCATTTAAGAGCATCGAATGCGACGGTGAATATACTCTTGAGCCGAAAAACGAAAACGGTGCCGCTATGCTTAAAATCACAGCAGCACCGGGTAAACACACAGTAAAAATCATATTCTGATTTCAAATAAACAGAGTCTTGAACTTTTCAACCGAAGCGAGCGAAAGGCAATCGTTGCCTGCAACTATAAAATGATCTGCAAGTCTTATCCCGACAGTAGAGAGAACCGATGAAAAATCATATGTCAATTCAATGTCGTCTCTCGACGGAGCAGCAACACCGTTCGGATGGTTGTGGGCAAAAATCACCTTATCTGCACCGTTTCTCAGCGCAGTTTCGAGCATAATACGCTTGTCAACAACAACCGTCCCCGAATTGCCCTCGCTGAGCTTGCAGCAATTTATAAGATTACCTACGGCATCAAGACAGAGCATATAAAAAACCTCTGTTTTGCAGCCGTAGTATTTCTTGACAATGTACTCACCGACGGATTCGGGCGTGCTGAGATTAACCTTCTTCTTGTCGGTCATTCCCTCAATATAGCGTCTGCATATTCCGGGTACAAGCGAAAGAAAAAGCGCAGAGCTTTCGCCCATTCCTTCCACTTCGAGCAATCTTTCATACGGCGCATCAAAAACACCGTTGAGCGAGCCGAAGGTTTCAATCAGTTTGTGTGCCAGTTCGTTTGTATCCTTTCGGGGAATCGAGTAAAACAGCAAAAGTTCCAGAAGATTGTGGTCCGGCATACCGTCAACGCCCGCTTTTCTGAAAGTTTCGCGGATTCTTGCTCTGTGATTCTGATGAGGATTATGTACTTTTTGCTGTTTGTCTGCCACAAACACACCATCCTTCAAGATAATCTTTTTTGATTATATACTCATTTCGACATTTTGAAAAGTCTTTTTTTAAAATTCTTTCAAATACAGCATTAAGAGGTAAAAATTGAAAACATTTACTATTTCAAAAAACGACTCCGGTCAAAGATTGGATAAGTTCATTTCAAAAGCCGTTCCCGCGCTACCGAAATCACTTATGTATAAGTACATAAGAACAAAAAGAATAAAGGTCA
>JAZNFD010000029.1:0-8964 GCA_045588975.1 Acutalibacteraceae bacterium
GTTCTTGCGGCAGAAATAAGCTTTGCACGCTTTTCCTCATCGGGAGTCATAAGAGAAGTAACGCCCCAGAGAGGGATATCGCCGAGAGTGTAAAGTGTTTCCCAAAGCAGAAAGCTGATTACAACATAAGCGATTTTAACCCCGACAGGGAAATTGTTAATGGGCATAAACATCAGAATTGTTGTAATTGCAATGGGGAGGGGAACAAACTTAAGATACGGTCTGCACTTGCCCCAACGGGTATGGGTTTTATCAACAACGGTACCCATAATGATGTCGTTAATGCCGTCCCAGACTCTTGAAATCCCCATAATCGCACTTACGGCTATTGTGGGGATGATAAGAATATCGGTGTAGAACACCTGAAGCACGGAGCCGATGATAGCATAGATAACGTTCTGACCGAACATACCTGCAAGGTAAACATTGCGCTCTTTGTTGGAATAATCGCCGATATCTTTTGTTGCATCGGGGAAAGACCAGCAAAACAGTTCTTTGATTTTGTTCTTCATACTGCACACTCCAAAAAAGTTAAGGTGAATATATTCCCTTTCATATATGATAATATCACGCGAAAAAGCAAATTTCAAGTTTTTAATTTGCAATTACAGTTATTCTGTGATAACATAAAAACATATTGGGAAAGGAAGGCGCTTTTTGCCATGAATGATTATGGGTAAGGAAAAACACGTTCATACCATAGCGACAGCACACCTTGACACCGTCTGGAACTGGGACTTTGAAAGAACGGTTAAAAATTATATTCCGCAAACGCTCAACTGGAATTTTCATCTTTTTGAAAAGTACCCCGACTATGTTTTTAATTTTGAGGGTGCGTACCGTTATGAACTTATGGAAGAATATTACCCCGAGCAATTCGAAAAACTAAAAAAATATGTTGCAGAGGGCAGATGGTATCCCTGCGGTGCAGGCTGGGAAAACGGCGATGTGAATGTGCCGTCGCCCGAAGCTCTTTTCAGAAACTTTCTTTTGGGAAATGAATATTTTAACAAAAAATTCGGCATGAGAAGCCGTGATGTTTTTTTGCCTGACTGTTTCGGTTTCGGATATGCTTTGCCGTCAATTGCAAGGCACTCAAATCTTTATGGTTTTACAACGCAGAAACTCACTTGGGGAAGTGCCTACGGTCAGCCGTTTGACATCGGTAAATGGTACGGGCCTGACGGAAAATATATTATTGCAAGCATCAAAATGCATAACTATGTTGCGATACTTACTAATCTGCACAAGCGTAAAGCAATCAAAGAAAAGCTTGCTGAAAATGAAGCCTACGGAATGAACTTCACCGAAATTTTCCACGGTATCGGTGACAGAGGCGGTGGACCGTTGCCGATTTCCGTTGCGAGCCTTCGCAGAAATACGGAAAAGAACGGCAAATCGGATATAACGGTTCATTCCTCTCCTTCAGATAAGGTTTTTAAACATATTATGACTGAAATGTCGGAGGCTGACCGCGATAAAATGCCCTCGTGGAATAATGAACTGCTTTTGACAGACCACGGTACTGCCGGTTACACCTCAAGAGCATTGAGCAAGCGTTGGAACAGACGAGGCGAGGAACTTGCTGATATGGCGGAAAGATCCGCTGTAACCGCAGATTGGCTCGTAGTTGAAAAATATCCGCAGAAAGAACTTAACACTGCGTGGAAACGTATTATCAATCATCAGTTTCACGATGATTTGCCCGGTACTTCGGTTCAGAGAGCATATCTGCGCTCGTGGAATGACTACGGTCTTTCTATGAATCAGTTTGCTCACGAATATGAAAAGAGTGTTTCGGCTGTTTCTTCGATGCTTGACACCCTATTCTGCAAAGGTATTCCCGTGGTTGTTAATAATCCTATGGAATGCAACCGAAAGAGCTGTGTTACAGCTGCTCTTGACGGTGAATTCAGAAATATTACTGTTTGCAATTCAGAAGGAAAAGAAATTCCGTCACAGATATCGGCAGTCTGCAAAGGAAAAACAACAATTGTGTTTGTTGCCGATATGCCTCCTCACTCATATTGTGTGTTTGATGTTACTGAAAGTGAATCTTCTTCCGGCGTAGAAACAAATCTTAAAGTTACCGCAAAGTCACTTGAAAACGAGCGATATACAGTAACTCTTAACGAAAACGGTGACATTGGATCGATATACGATAAGGAAATCGGTAAAGAATTGCTTTCATCTCCCATAGTTCTCGGTATTTTTGATAACTATGTCGGCGGTTGGCTTTATCCTGCGTGGGAAATCAAATACAACCAGTCAATGAGAATGCAGGACAGAATTGCGCAGTTTGTTGAATCAAAAATAATTGAAGAAGGTCCCGCCAGATGTACAATTCAGGTTGTTCAGAAGTGTGACGATTCGGTTTTCACAAATAACATTTCGCTTTCGGCAGGATCGGATATGGTTGAAGTGCAATGTGAATTTGATTGGAACAGTCAAAGAACACTCTGCAAAAATGTTTTCAGCTTTACCGTCTCGAATGAAGAGGCAACCTTTGATCTGGGTCTGGGTGCAATTAATAGAGGCAACGCAACACATGAGGTTTATGAGGTTCCAGCACAGAAGTGGGTTGATATCACAGATAAAAACGGTGAATTCGGCGTTTCTGTTATCAGTGACTGCAAGTACGGTTGGGATAAATTTGCAGATAACTCCCTGAGAATGACCGTTATACATACTCCGCTCAACAATTCCAGACCTGCTTCGGTTCAAAGTATGATGGATCTCGGTCTTAACCGTTACGGTTATGCAATCTGCGCTCATAACGGCGATGATATAACGAGGGTACAGGCGGCAGCCCGTGAATTCAACTCACCTTTGGCAGCTTTTGTTGCTGATAAACATCAGGGTATTCTCGGCAGATCATACAGCTTTACCGATATATCGGATAACGGAATTATAATAAGAGCAATCAAAAAGGCAGAAAACAGCGATGAAATTGTGGTTAGGGTGAATGAAGGCAACAACGAATATCATAGCAATGTAAAGCTTTCGCTCGGTAACGGTATCGCAAGTGCAAGAGAAATTTATGCTTCTGAAGAACATATCGGTGATGCCGCAGTAAAGGACGGTTCGCTTGTTTTTGATATGAACCCTTATGAGATCAAGAGCTTTGCTCTGACGCTCATATCTCCGAAGAAAAAGGGTGAAACCGTTCCTTGCTTATTTGTTGAACTTCCGCTTAACACCAAAGCATTTTCACCGAATGAATCACGCGTAAGCAACGGTATTTACGGGAAGAATTATACAATTCCCTCAGAGCTTGTTCCCGATACAATCAGAAGCGGCGGAGTTAATTTCGCTTTGAATAAAGGTGTATATGATTCACTGCTCGCTGACGGACAGACAATAGCTCTTGACGGCGGATACAACAAGCTTGCTATTCTTTGCGCAAGTCTTGACGGTGATAAAGAATATTCATTTGATGTTGACGGTAAAACTGTTAATGTCAAGGTTGCCGACATTGAAGAAAGACCCTTTGCCTGGGATTTATACGGTATGAAGCGTACAGCAAAAATCAAGACCGATGTTCTGGGCTGGGAATGCACTCATACCCACTCTTCAAGCGGTGATGATTATGCACACCAGCTTTTCTTCTTCAAATATGAAATTGAAACAAACGGTGCAAAATCAATCAGACTGCCACGTGATAAGAACTTGTTTATTCTTGCTGCAACACAGGTCCGCACAGAATGTGAATGCAAATGTATTACACAGCTTTACGATACGGTTGAGCCGAGAGAATTCAGTTTCAGACTTAAAACACTGAAATCAAAACTTAATCATATCTACAGAAAAGCTATCGCATATGCCTGGAGAATCGACGATATCGGCAGAATATTTTATCTTCATTACAGACCGTAACTTTGTTATATTTAAAAATGAGATGAGAGAATAATATTAATTCGGAAAACATCAGTTTCTTTCCGGTTGCTGTTACGCTTTTAGGCTATGTTTTTAATTTTGAACGAAACAGACTTCGAAATTTCAACAAAGGAGATTGTGCGGGATATGGATAAATACGCAGGTGTTCATTCGGAAATCAAAGACCGCGGCGGTGTACCGACTCTTTATATCAACGGCGAACCGCACGCTGCCGTGGCATATATGACTTATCTGGAAAAGTTCAATGAATACGATGACTTTGCTGATGCAGGTTATAAATTCTTTTCCGTACCCGTTCTTTTCTCGGGCAGATGGATAAGCATAACAGACGGTCTTACTCCATTCAAGAAAGGTGTTTTTGACGTTAAAGGTTCGCCCGATTTTTCGCTGTTTGATGAGGCGGTTGAAAAAATTCTTGAAGCTTGTCCCGATGCTTACATAATCCCGAGAGTCAATATCAGTATGCCTGTCTGGTGGGAGAAAGAAAATCCCGACGAACTTAATATAAAGGACGGAGTGCCCTGCAGAGAATCTTTCTATTCTCAGAAATGGCGTGACGATGCATCACTGTTCTTGCGTGAATTCACACAGTACACAAACTCCTGCAAATACGCTTCACACATCGTGGGCTATCAGATAGCAGGCGGCAATACCGAAGAATGGTTCCATTTCGATATGAACGGCGGCTACGGTGAATGCGCAAAACCTGCTTTCAAGGCATTTCTTGAGGAATATTACCCGGAGGTTGAATATAAAGGTTTGCCCGATTTGACCTTGCTGAATAAAAAAGAAGATTATTTCAACGACGAATATCTTACCGGATATATAGAATTCGCAAACTTCAAGGTTGCAGAAGCCATAAGCCACTTTGCACAGATTGTCAAAGAGGAAACGGGCAACAACGTTGTTGTCGGCACTTTTTACGGTTACACGTTAGAGGTAACCAACTCTTTGCAAGGCAATCACGCCCTCAATTATATTTTGAAAGATAAAAATATTGACTTTATCTGCTCACCCAATTCATATATCGGTGTTCGTTCTCCCGATCTGGACTGGACCGAAATGTATCCTGCCGATTCCGTTCGTCTGCACGGTAAGATGTGCTTCCAGGAATGTGATATCAGAACACATCTCACTCAGCCGCTTTCAAAAAAAGACCCGTTAACCGACCCTTACGGATTACTTGAAGCTCCCGTATGGCAGCCGAGAGACTCAAAAATTCAGGCTGTCAACGAAATTCGCAAATCCTTTGCCCGTCAGCTTATAAAAAGCAACGCACTGTGGTGGTTTGATATGTGGGGCGGTTGGTATGCCGATGATGATATTATGCGTGAAATGGCAGCCTATAAGAGCATTTATGAGCAAAGCATAACCGATTCCGACAGAAGCTCAAAGGCGGAGGTTGCGGTATTTGTTGACGAAAGTGCTTATAAATATCTTACAGACGGTTCTTTGCGTAACATTTTCCACAGTCAGCGCAGTGAGCTTGGTGTGATGGGAACACCGTATGATATCTATGACGTTTATGATTTTGAAGCGGTTTACGGTAAATATAAGGCGGTTATTCTGTTATCAAATGCAAAGACAGTCAATATGGAAAAAGCACGAAATCTTTGCAAAGATAACAACGTTCCGTTTATTATGACATCGAGCCTGAAAGAAAAATTCACGGTAAACGAGCTGAGAGCTTTCTGCAGAGCAAACGGAGTTCATATTTACTGCGAAACCGATGATATCATCTATGTTAACGAAAATTATATCTGCATCTATGCCGTGACAGCAGGCGAAAAAACGCTGGATCTCGGCAAGGAAAGAAACGTCAGCGAGTTACTCGGCGGCACTTATCAAGGCACTTTGGACACCGTTACTGTTGAGATGCAAAAGGGCGAAACAAGACTCTTCAGGCTTGAGTGACGTCAGTATAAGCCGATAATTCAAAATACCAAAAGGTCACAGATTTAATAATCTGCGACCTTTATCTTTTCTCCGCGGACTCAATTCTTTCACGCAATGATGTGTTTTCAATAATAAGCTTTTTATTTGTTTCAGCACATATACAAAGCTGACACAATCTTTTTATTGCTATTTTAAATCCGTGTGTGTTATACTTCTTATATATAAATATAAAGTATCGGTAAAACGGAGAATGTATATGAAGATTGGCTTCACATCCACATCATTCAGACAAATCAGAAGCATAGAAAAAATCATGAAAACCGCCTCGGAATCGGGAGCTGACTGCATCGAATGGGGCGGAGATATTCATATCAAAGATAAAGATACCGCAAAACGCGCAAAAAAACTCTGTGACGATGCGGGAATTATGATTTCTTCCCGTATATCAATCCTCTTTTCTGGTGTCCGAACGCAGTTCTGACTCCTCATATCGCAGGCAGCACGGGCAAAGAGCCGCAGAGAATGGCATAAATCTATGACGGTATTATACATAATCTTTGCCGTTGTTGCATTTTCAGTGTTGCTAACGGCGTTTGAACTTGTATGTTTGTCAAAGCTTGTTGCAACATCTGTGGTTGCGTTGAAGTTTATTGAAAACGGCAAGCTGTCTTTGGTTGATAACATAAGCAAATTTATTGATTATGCGGGTAACTTCGGTGACTGCAAAATCCGTCATCTTATAACGCACACCTCGGGTATGCCGTCGTGGATTCCGCTTTTTACAATGTCGCATAACACTGATGCACCGCACACCTTACTTGATGCTGACAGGTGTTATAAAACGGGCGAAAAGGTTGTTTATTCATGTATGGGATATATCGTGCTTGGGCGTTCTCCTGATCAACGCCGTTCACTACGTTCGGGAAAACAGAACCGGCTGTTTCTCGCTTTGCAGAAACTTTTATTAAATGATGATTACGGAATATAATAACTTACGGAAGGAAGGTAAAATATGAAAATTTCAAAACAGAAAGTTCTGTGCGGTGCGGATGTTGTTGCCCGTGACGGCTTTGATTTTCAAGGAAAATGCGGACTCATCACCAATCATACGGGAGTTCTCCGCGACCTTTCTTCAACCGTTGATATGCTTCGAAACAAGTGCAATCTTACGGCTCTTTTCGGTCCCGAACACGGCGTCAGAGGTGATGTGCAGGCAGGAGAAAATATAGTGTCATACACCGATAAAAAAACAGGTCTGCCCGTATACAGTTTGTTTGGTGACGATATATCGGAGAGCGAAAAAGCACTTGCATCTCTTGATACCGTGATTTTTGATATTCAGGATGTGGGTGCAAGATTTTATACCTATGCTTACACGATGACGGACACAACGAAGCTTTGTGCTGAGCACGGTATAAAGTTTGTTGTTCTTGACCGTCCGAATCCTATCGGAGGAATGAAAGCGGAGGGAACTGTTCTCGACAGACGCTTTTCATCATTTGTGGGAAGATTTCCGAGTCCGACACGGTGCGGTCTTACAATCGGAGAGTTTGCCCTTATGATGAATGAAACCGAAAACATCGGCTGCGACATTACCGTTGTTCCTATGGAAGGCTGGAAAAGGGATATGTATTATGATGATACAGACCTTGTTTTTATTCAGCCGTCGCCGAATATACCGACTGTTGATACGGCGTTTGTCTATATTGGCACCTGCATCTTTGAAGATACAAATCTTTCAGACGGCAGAGGCACAACCAAGCCGTTTGAGATGATAGGTGCACCCTGGCTTGACAGCAGAGCGGTTATTGAAAGAATGGGGGAGCAGGAAGGCGTTATTCTTCGGGAATGCTCGTTTATACCGACTTTTTCGGATTACAAGGACACGTTCTGCCACGGCATTCAACTCCATATAACAGATCGGGATGTTTTTTCACCTTTTGCTGTCGGTATCAAACTGCTCGATGCAATCAGAAAAACGCACGAAGAATTTGAAATCGAGCCGTCTATAACAAACTTACTTGGAACAGATGATATTTTGAAAACAGATTTTAATGCAGAAGATTTTATTTTACATCAGCGGCAAAAAGTTGATGAATGGCAAATACTCTCAAAAAAATGGTATCTTTATTGATAAAAATCCCTTATGAGTCTTTTTGAAGATTCATAAGGGATTCTTTTGGTTAACTTGTTTTATTCAACTGAGCTTATCAGCTTATCCATAGCTTCAAGAATTGCACCCGCAGCCTTGGGACCGAGTGAATTGGTTTCTTCATAGTGTTTTCTGCCTGATGCATCAATGGAATTGTTGAAATAGGGCAGCCATTCGTGAAGGAAGAAATCATTTTCGGGGATTATATAACCCAATTCGTCATTGCAAAGACCGAGAATAAAATTATGCTCACAGCGAGCCATTTCCGAAAGAGATTTGTAATCTGCTTCCGTGCCGTTTGCCGATTCTTCTGCCGACATAAAGTTACCGCTTTCAAGCTCGGGAGAAAGCTCGCCGGGAATCATATAAACACCTATCTGCTTATTGCCGAGTTCCATATAGGAAACTTCTGAAATGATCGAAATGTTTTTGTCTTTATCCTTGGCAATGTCGTTGTTGAGTACACCGAGAAAACGGACAAGCAACAGCGCAATGTTATCGCATTTTATTTTTATAGCTTCGGTTTTAACGTTAATCGCAGGCTCAAGAGCAATTTCGTTATTTATGCTCATAACAACCTCGCCTGTGTCCTTGCCGAATTCCTTAACATATTCAAGACCAAGCTCAAAGTTGCGAAGAACATCATCAAGCTTTTCGCAGGTTATAAGTCCTCCGATAGCTCCGTTTATAAAAACAACATTTGCGCCGCCCGTCTGCTCAACAATTTCTTTTTCCATGTATGCGGGGAAATCCGCACTGACAACGGTTGTTCTTGCACCGAGACATTCGGCGTGGCAGGCGAAATTTACGATGTAAGTATCTTCGCTGCCGTCCGCTGGCTCAAATCGGATTCTGCTTATTGTTGCGTCATAGTCAACGGGTGTTCTTGTGTCGTAAAGAAGTCCCTCCGATTCCGCTGTGCCGAGGTAGAGCTTGCCGTCCTCACGTGCTTCGTAAGCCGCGATAATCGCATCTGCCGTGCGGCGCATGAGCTCATTCATAAAGTCCTCGTTTTTGCC
>JAZNFD010000030.1:0-3644 GCA_045588975.1 Acutalibacteraceae bacterium
CGGTGCAGGTTGCAGGGCTTACGCTGTATCCTTCGACAACAATTTCTCTGCTTCCGTCAGA
Organism: Acutalibacteraceae bacterium; assembly: GCA_045588975.1. Lineage (GTDB taxonomy): Bacteria > Bacillota > Clostridia > Oscillospirales > Acutalibacteraceae > CAG-177. Next base: position 62 of record JAZNFD010000030.1, read on the forward strand.
ATAAACCACTTCAAGCTCAAGGCCTGTTGTGTCGATTGCATCTTTATAATAGTAATTTGTTTTATCCGGAAGCTTTTCAACGGAAATTGAAACTATTTTTTTCTGAGTTACGGGAGGATCCGTCGGCTCTGTGTTACCCGATTTCAATTCAAAATCGATATTATTGCTTACCGCATATGTATGAGCAACCGAATCCTTGAAAACCCAAAGTTTTACATTGGGGCAGCTTGCGAATGCGTGGGTGCCGATTGAAGTTACGCTTTTGGGAATATCGATATCTCCAAGCTTCTCACAGCCGTCGAATGCACCCATATCAATCTTTGTAACGCTTTCGGGAATATTCACACTTTCAAGAGAAACGCACTTTTCAAAGGCTTTTGCGGATATGGTTTTGATTCCGTCGCTGAGAGTAACGTTCTTAAGACCTGACATATAGAACGCACCGCTGAAATCTGTTACCGATGCGGGTATTGTGATATTTTCAAGAACCGTACACTTTCCGAAAGCAATCGAGCCGATTCCGGTCACGGTCGAAGGAATGCTGACCGAACTGAGCGCCGTGCATTCATTGAATGCATAGCCGTCAATCCTTTTGAGTCCGTCAGGAAGAACAACCGATGCAATACTTGCATTACCGGCGAATGCACTGTCACCGATAATAAGAGTGCCTGCCTTAACGGTGTAGCTTGCGGATTTTTTTGCCATCGGATACTGAATGAGAGTTTTATCAGCCATCGACGAGCTGTAAGGTCCGTAAAGTACGCCGTCAACCGATGAATAAACGGTATTTCCGCTTGCAACATTATATGCAGTTACGCTTGCGCATCCGATGAACGCATTCTTTCCGATATAGGTTACCGATGCGGGTATATCAAAATTCTTGACGGAAGAACAGATTTTGAATGCTTCCTTATCGATTGTTTCAACTGTAGCGGGAATAGTGATTGAAACCAGCTCTTTGCAGTCAAAAAACGCATTCTCAGGAATTGTTTTGAGCGATGAAGGAAGATTAACTTCCGTCAATGCGCTGCAATGAGCAAACACGGATTCGCCGAGAGTACAGGATGAACCCGCAAAATCAACCTTTTTCAGCGCAGTGCAGCTTCCGAAAGCGTTGTTGCCGACCTTCTTCACCGAAGCGGGAATATTGACCTGCGTTACGGCATTGCAGTTTGAGAAAGCTCCGTCGCCTATATTGGTAACGGGAACTCCGCCGTAGCTTGACGGTATGTCTATGACCCCCGTTGCGTTCTGACGGCAAGCAGCAACAACCGCAAAGTCGCCATAAATATTAATTGTAAGCGCATCCTCGCCTGCGGCAAAAACAGAAACACTCAGTCCGCCGAAAACAAGCATCATTGCGAGAATCAGACTTAATACTTTTACGATTTTTTTCATATTGACCCCCCGGGTGATTTTATCGTATTTTATATTATATAGTATCAAATATTAAAAATCAAGAAATTATTGAATTTTAGTAAAAAAAGCTTGACTTTTTATTGACAAATCTGTATGAAATTACTAAAATTATTTTGATTATCATTAATATTGGAGAGTTCGTTTATGATTGATGAAAAAGGCAATTTCTATAAACCCGAAAGAGGCTCCTCCCCCGCTCCCGACCACCTGATGCTCTCATTTTGCGGCGATGCAAAAACAGAAATGGCGATATCCTGGCGCACAAGTGCCGATGTTGATTCGGGATATGTCCTTTATCGCAAAGAAAACGATTCCGAGTGGATTAAAGCCGAAAGCACCGTGAGATATAAAGAAACGGATATCGACATCAGCAACTATCACTCGGTAAAGCTCAGAGGTCTTACTCCGGGAACAAAATATATTTACACCGCAGGCTCGGATGACTTTCGAAGCGAAGAATTCAGCTTTGAAACCGAAGCCGAAGACATTGATAAATTCAGTTTCATTGTCATCACCGACCATCAGAAAGGCGACCCCTGCCATCTTCCCGATTACAGTATGGTGGGCGATATGCTCAGAAAAGCTCTCGAAAGGCATCCGGAATGCAAATTCATCTTTACCGCAGGCGACAACTGCGATAACGGTCAGAATGATCTGCAATGGAACGGAATGTTTGACGGACTTAAGGGCATCATCGAGAGTCTGCCTTACATGATGACAACGGGCAACCACGACAACAGAGGATACATAACATATTTCCCCGAGCCGACGGGTAAATTTTATCTCGAACACGCGGATTTCTTCGATTTTCAGTTTGAAGAAGCCTATCCGCAGAACGGTCCCGAGGGTTACACGACAGAAAACTATTCCTTTGATTACGGCAACACTCATTTCCTTGTTCTCGGCATCAATGCTCCCGACACTGTTGAAAACTGGGCATATGACGACCTGCAAAACAGCAAAAAAACATGGAAACTCGGTGCATATCATTTCCCGATTTATCCCGTTATGCCCGAGGGTCAGAATAACGACGGATATCCGTGGCTGAGAAAACCGATTGAGGACGGAAGACTCGACATTCTTTTTGAGGGACATGAGCATTCGTTTGCAAGAACATTCCCGATTAAAAATGATGAAATGTTTGATAAACCGTCGGAGGGCACGGTGCATTATATCGTCGGCAACGGCGGCGGCAATATCTATCATTCGAATGCCCGCAAAGTCTGGCATTCCGCATTCTATCCGCAGGAAATCCGTGTAGGTTCATACACCCTTGTTGAGATTGACGGCGATGTTCTCACCGCAACCGCATATCTTGCCGACGGCAGAATAATCGACGTGTTTACAATCGATAAAACCAAGGATCTGATCACTCCCCACGCGCTTGCACCGACCTATGACTGGACTAAGATGGCATTCAAAGGTCAGATGCTCGAACTGATTTCAAGAGAATTCTATGCCGAGAAAAAAGACGGAATATGGTATGCACCGTTCGGAATACTTATGCAGTTTATCGGCGGTAAAACCGAAAAGACAAAAGACAGCCTTTACATTGAAGCTTACGGTCACAGAGCAACTTTCATCGTCGGCAGTAAGCTTGTGAAAACTGACCTCGGAACCGTTGAAATGCAAGGCGAACCGTATTTTTACAGAAATCAGCTTTATATTCCGATTGACGACAGCGCAAAGATGTTTGAACTCGAATGGTATCACGCAGAGAGAAACAATTACATAAATTGGAACACACCGAGCGAGGATAAACCGCTCTGGAAACATCCCGAACAATAAGGAGGAACCAAAATGCTTTACAAAAAAAATTCAGCGCCCTCACTTTCCGAAGAACTTTTCAGAAACCCGACCAGCGAATACAGAGGCACTCCCTTCTGGGCTTGGAACAGCGACCTCAAAGCAGAAGAGCTTTGCAGTCAGATAGATATATTCAAAAAAATGGGCCTCGGCGGCTTCCATATGCACGTGCGTACGGGTATGTCGACCCACTATCTTTCAGACGAATTTATGTCGCTCATCAGATGCTGCTGCGAAAAAGCTGACAAAGAGCATATGCTTGCCTGGCTCTATGACGAGGACAGATGAAGTCGGAGGCCAAGCGGTCTTAGGAAGACAACACTTAGCTACAACTCCTTGGCTCACAGAACGACATGGC
>JAZNFD010000031.1:0-5245 GCA_045588975.1 Acutalibacteraceae bacterium
TTTATACGGTTTTGAAAGGCATATTTCCGCCACAGCTTCGTTAAAAATCTTTGAAATAACCTCGTATTTCGTGCAGATTTTTTGCCTTGCTGTGACAAAAATCTGCTCTTTGCGGCGTATTTAGCTCAAGTCTTTTCACTCTAGAGGATGTCAATATTATGCCGATGTGCGTTTCGCTTTGATAACGCAGTTGCCCGTTTTTGGAATGCGGACAATATATTCGATATATTCATCGGTTTCGCTTTTTGCCGAGTCAGCCTCGATGCCCGCCTTACGCATGGTATCAACCGCATGGTTAAGGGTATTCACAAAGATTCGTACATCCTTGAAAAGCTTCACGGGCGGCTGTCTGCGGCGGCTGTCGTTGGTCATTATCTGAGAAATCAGTCTTTCGGATTCGGCAACGTTGAGCCGTTTTTCCGCAATGATTGATAATGCACGCTCCATCTGACTGATTGAAGTAAGTTTCAGAAGCGCTCTTGCGTGGCGCTCGCTCAGGTTTTCCTGAATTATTTTCAGCCTGATTTCTTCGGGTAAACGAAGCAGGCGGAGCTTGTTGGATACCGTCGGGGGAGCCTTACCGAGTTTTTTGCAGACCTCATCACGGCTCATTCCGAAATCAATTATCAGTTTCTCAATTGCCTGCGCTTCCTCAAAAAATCCGAGGTCGCTGCGCTGTATGTTTTCGAGAAGTGCAAATAATGCGGATTTCTCATCGGTCGCTTCCATAATGATGCACGGAATCTGCGTTATTCCGACAAGCCTTGATGCTCTCAGACGGCGTTCGCCCGAAATCAGTTCGTATTCACCCTTGCTGTTTATTCTGACGGCGATTGGCTGGATAATACCGTTTTGTCTGATGCTCTGGGCAAGTCCCTCAAGCTCATCGAAATCAAACCGTTTTCTCGGCTGATTGGGATTCGGATAAATTTCCTCCTGCGGCACAAGAATAATCTGACCGCCGATTTTGTATTTTGTGTTCTTCAAAAATCAAATCCCCCCGTTCGTTGAGTAAATCATACCACCGAAAGAGGGGATTGTCCAGCAAATTCAATCGCCAAAAATCGGCGTAAATCTGCAATTCATATTGAATTTAAAGAGGTTTTTTGGCAATCTGTGCGGAAGGTCTGGGATATTTGGGCGGAATATGCGATATCTTTTTGATGACAACAAGTGTTCTTTCGCCGCCGTCGGAGAGGGTAAATGACTTTTCAGCAATAATCTGACCGCCGAGAAGCTTGATTGCCGCCTTCGCATCGGCGATTTCTTCCTGAGCTTTTGCGGCTTTCATCGCAATGAATAGTCCGCCGACCTTGACAAACGGCAGGCAGTATTCGCAAAGAACATTGAGCGCTGCAACCGCACGTGAGCAGACTATGTCGGATTTTTCACGGAACTCCTTGCTCTGACCAGCTTCCTCGGCTCTTGTGTGGAGAGTTGTTGCGATGAGACCGAGCGAATCAACGGTTGACTGAACGTATTTCAGCTTTTTCGCTGTGCTGTCAATCATAGTCAGATCAATGTCGGGTCGCATAATCAGAAGGGGAATTCCCGGAAAGCCTGCGCCCGTGCCGATATCCGTAACCCTTGCGCCCTGCGGAATGTCACAGGCGGAAAGAACGGAGATGCTGTCCGCAAAATGCTTGACGGCAATACCGTCCGGGTCGGTTATGGCGGTTAAGTTCATTGTTTTATTCTGTTCAACAAGCAGGTCGGAAAGCTGTTCAAAGAGCTTCAACTGCTCATCGTTTATCGAAATTCCGAGCTTTTCGGCATCGGAAATCAGAAGTGCGGTGTTAACCATTTATACCGTTCCTTTCAAGGTATATGAGTAAAACAGAGATATCGGCGGGGGAAACGCCCGAGATTCTCGAAGCCTGACCCACGGTTTCGGGTCGGATTTTTGAGAGTTTCTCGATTGCCTCAAGTCTGAGACCTGTTATTTCCTTATAATCAAGGTCTTTCGGCAGGCGTTTGACTTCAAGACGGCGCAGATCATTTATCTGCATTTGCTGACGCTTGAGATATCCCTCATATTTTATGTCAATCTCAACCTGCTCAAAAACATCGGCTGGCAGGTCGGGTCGGTTTTTGTCAAACGGGGTAAGTGCTTCATAGTTTACCTGCGGTCTGCGGAGAAGGTCAATCATTTTGAGCCCTTTTTCAAGCGCAGATGTTCCACGTGAAACAAGCATTGCATCAATCTCGGCAGTCTTGGGAATGGAGAGATTTTCGACTCTTTCGCGCTCCTGAGCTATCATTTCAAGCTTTTTGAGGAATTTATTATATCTTTCCTCGCTGATAAGACCTGCTTTGTAGCCGATTTCGGTGAGTCTGCGGTCGGCATTATCCTGGCGCAGAATGAGTCGGTACTCGGAGCGGGATGTCATCATTCGATAGGGGTCGGAGCAGCCTTTGGTCACAAGGTCGTCAATCAGAGTGCCGATGTAAGAGGTTGTGCGGTCAAGAATGACGGGTTCTTTGCCCTGAATTTTGAGGGCGGCGTTCATTCCCGCAACAAGACCCTGTGCAGCGGCTTCTTCATATCCGCTTGAACCGTTGAACTGACCTGCGCCGTAAAGACCATCAAAATCCTTGAATTCGAGTGTCTGACGGAGCGAAAGCGGGTCAACGCAGTCGTATTCAATCGCATATGCGGTGCGGAGAAACTCTGCATTTTCAAGTCCGGGGATGCTTCTCACGATTTTGAGCTGAACATCCTCGGGAAGTGAGGATGAGAGACCCTGCAGATACATTTCATCCGTGTTTGCGCCGCAGGGTTCAACGAATATCTGATGGCGTTCCTTTTCGGAGAAACGCACGATTTTATCCTCAATGCTGGGGCAGTAACGGGGACCGACGCCGTCAATCTTGCCCGAATAAAGGGGAGAACGGTGAAGATTATCAAGGATAATTTTCTTGGTTTCTTCGCCCGTGTATGTTATGTAGCAAGGCTCGGTGTTGCGGACCTCGAAGTCGGTAACGTAGGAGAAATGGGTGATTTTTTCATCACCGTACTGCGGTTCGAGGCTTTCAATATCAACACTTCGGCGGTTGATTCTGGGCGGAGTGCCCGTTTTGAAGCGTCTTGTGAGTACGCCGAGATTTTTGAGTGACTGCGCAAGCTCAACTGACGGAAACATTCCGTCAGGTCCGCTTTCATATGAAATATCGCCGATGAAGATTTTACCTGCAAGGAAGGTACCCGTTGCAATGATGACAGCCTTCACTCTGTGGAGCGCTTCAAGGCGGGTTTTGAGAATCCATTCATCACCGTCACGGCGGATATCAATGATTTCTGCCTGACGGAGATAGAGATTATCCTGCTTTTCGAGTACATATTTCATATAATCGCAATAGCCTCTGCGGTCAATCTGCGCACGCAGACTGTGTACGGCGGGACCTTTGCCGAGATTAAGCATTCTGTTTTGCAGAGTATTGCGGTCTGCGGCAATACCCATCTCGCCGCCGAGCGCATCAATCTCACGCACAAGGTGACCTTTCGACGTGCCGCCGATTGACGGGTTACACGGCATATTGCCGACCCAGTCAAGATTGATGGTGAAAACGGCAGTCTTGCAGCCGAGACGCGCGGCGGCAAGACCCGCTTCGATTCCTGCATGGCCTGCGCCGATAACCGCAATATCAAAATTTTCTGAAATATACTCCATAAAAAAGCTCCAATTTTTAGTATAAAAAACTCTGGTTTACAGACGATAGAAATTTCTGAAACGATGCTCAGCTCGTTTTGGCTCACGCAATCGGCTGTAATCGAAAATCGCCGTTATAATGCAAAATTAGAATAAAAAACGGCAATTATAATGCGATATAAGAACTATAATCACATAAAATACTCGTCAAGTATTTCATAATGACTTTTATCTACAGATTTACAAATAACGGCAAACGGTGCGACGCTTCCGTCATCTTTTTCCTTCATATCCGAAATGTCAACGGTGAAAAAATATTTTCCGTCAGCAAAACCGATGTATCCTCTGAAAACAGCAACAGGGCAGCCGTCAAATCCAATGGAGACGGATTGCCAATTATTTACATCTTCATGGGTAGCAGAAACGGAAAAGGTTTCGCTGTCATTCGTAAAGATATCGGAAATGATTTTGCGGATTTCCGGATTTTCAATTTTATTTGTTCCGAGATAAACCACATTGGGAATTCCGCTTTCGGGAATTTTGTAATTACTGCGGACAAGCAAGGCTTCGTCAAGAAATGAACGAACAACAATAAAATTGTGATCCGTGTCACCTTTTATTTCATTGATATTCCAGTTTCCGTCGGAAGTTTTTGCAATCGTTTTACCTTCTTTGTAAAAACCGGAACAAGATTTATAGAATGCACCATTCCAGTTAAGACCTTCGGCAGAATATACGGCAGAACGGTCGGTGACAATAACACCGCTTGCAAAAATAGCAATAATTACCGCAAGCGAACAGATTACTGCAATAAAATATTTTTTGTGACCCATCAGACTAAGCCTCCTGTTCATCAATTTAAAGCATGAAACAACGGCGAAGGGGGCGATAAAATTAAGTTGGATTGAGTGGATTTCTTATTTACCGACGCAAAATCTTGAGAAAACCTCATCAACGACTGCCGAAGTAGCTTTTTCGCCCGTGAGCTGAAGAAGAGCATCAATTGCGCAGTCGGCGCAGACGTTGACCGCATCGAGAGTCACTCCGCAGTTGATTGCGTTAATCGCCTCTTCGATGCTTGTGAGCGCATTCACGCAGCATTGGCGCTGACGTTCGCTCGTCAGACAAGCGGCATTGGGATTAAACTCGTTTGTTCTGAAAATATCGGCAACCGCTTTTTCGAGCTCTCCCCTGCCCTCGCCCGTTGAAGCCGAAAGCTCCACGGAATGAGCAAAGGCGCTCTCAATAATTTTTCTGTCTGCCGCAAGAGGCAGGTCGGATTTATTGAGAAGAGCAATCGCTCTTTTGGACTGACATTGACTGATGATGTCGAGGTCGTCGTCGGTAAGCGGCTCGCTTCCGTCAAACACGGCAAGCACAAGCTCAGCACGTTCAAGGCGGCGTTTTGCAAGATAGCAAAATTTATAACCAAAGAGGAATTTACGGTGGACGTTACCGGCGTTATTTTGACCCCGCTAAATAAGGGTCGGTTTTGCCGGGGGAACGGAAAGCACAAGGATCGGCACGGAAATTTGATAGAATGTTGTTGTGACGAATGTGATTACCTGATGCATTGTGTCGGCGCGGATATAGAC
>JAZNFD010000032.1:0-12031 GCA_045588975.1 Acutalibacteraceae bacterium
GCACCGCCTTACCGGAGAAGCGGTTGGGCAGCCAAGGAGCGGAGTTGGAATAGAAGTACCAACGGATGGCGTCGGCACCATAGGTCTCCAACGCCTCGAAGGGATCCACGGCGTTGCCCTTGGACTTACTCATCTTCTGACCGTCGGCATCCTGCACGTGACCCAAGACGAGGACGTTCTTGTAAGGTGCCTTATTGAACAGCAGGGTAGAAATCGCCAGCAGAGAATAGAACCAACCACGGGTCTGATCCACACCCTCGGAGATAAAGTCCGCGGGGAACTGCTTTTGGAAGATATCCTGATTCTCAAAGGGATAGTGATGCTGGGCGAAGGGCATCGCACCGGAGTCAAACCAGCAGTCGATGACCGCGGGCACACGCTTCATCACGCCGCCGCAATCGGGGCAACGCAGGGTAACGGCATCGATGAAGGGACGGTGCAGCTCCACATTCTCGGGGCAATCGATGGCCATCGCCTTCAGCTCTTCACGGCTGCCAATGGCGTGCTGACAGCCGCAGGAACACTCCCAAATGTTGAGAGGCGTACCCCAATAGCGGTTACGGCTGATACCCCAATCCTGTACGTTCTCCAGCCAGTCGCCGAAACGACCCTTACCGATGGACTCGGGGATCCAGTTGACGGTGTTGTTGTTGCGGATCAGATCCTCGCGCACGGCGGTCATCTTAATAAACCAAGACTCACGAGCATAGTAGATCAGAGGGGTGTCACAACGCCAGCAGAAAGGATAGTCGTGCTCAAACTTGGGAGCGGAGAAGAGCTTACCTTCGCTGTCGAGGTCAACGAGGATTTTGGGGTCTGCATCCTTGACGAACATACCTGCATAGGGTGTTTCTTCGGTCATGTTACCCTTGCCGTCAACAAACTGAACGAAGGGAAGATCGTAGCTTCTGCCGACCTTTGCGTCGTCTTCGCCGAATGCGGGTGCGATGTGAACGATACCCGTACCGTCACTCATTGTAACGTAGTTATCAACGGTGACGAAGTGAGCTTTCTTGTTCTGCTTCTTTGCAGTTTCGCCTGCGCAAGCGAAGAGAGGCTCATATTCTTTGTATTCAAGGTCTGTGCCGACATAGGTTTCGAGGATTTCGTATGCTGCAACGCCGTTTTCCTTGTCGCCGAGCGAGCCGAGAACGTTGTCAAGCAGAGCCTTTGCCATATAATATGTGTAACCGTCAGCAGCCTTGACTTTGCAGTAGGTTTCTTCGGGGTTTACGCAGAGTGCGCAGTTTGAGGGGAGAGTCCAGGGAGTTGTTGTCCACGCAAGGAAATAAGCATCTTCGCCGATAACCTTGAATCTGACTACTGCCGAACGCTCCTTGACAGCCTTATAACCCTGAGCAACTTCGTGGGATGAAAGGGGAGTTCCGCATCTGGGGCAATAGGGAACAATCTTGAAGCCTTTGTAAAGAAGACCCTTGTTCCAGATTTCCTTGAGTGACCACCAGATGGACTCGATGTAGCTGTCGTGGTAGGTAACATAGGGGTCATCCATGTCAGCCCAGAAGCCGACGGTGCCCGAGAAATCTTCCCACATACCCTTATATTTCCAAACGCTTTCCTTACATCTGCCGATGAAGGGTTCAAGGCCGTAGTTTTCAATCTGCTCCTTGCCGTTGATGCCGAGTTCCTTTTCGATTTCAAGTTCAACGGGCAGACCGTGGGTATCCCAACCTGCTTTTCTGGGAACCATATAGCCTTTCATTGTTCTGTATCTGGGAATCATATCCTTGATAACGCGGGTAAGAACGTGGCCGATATGCGGCTTGCCGTTAGCGGTGGGAGGACCGTCATAGAATGTGTATGTCGGGCAGCCCTTGCGCTCTTCAATGCTCTTTTCGAAAATCTGATTTTCTTTCCAGAAATCAAGCACAGCCTTTTCTCTGGTCACGAAATCAAAATTTGACGAAACTTTTTCGTACATTTTGCATTCCTCCGATTTATTTTGAAATATTCTTTAACAAAAATAAAAACCCTGACCCGAACGGGACAAGGTACAATTCAGAAACAAAACCCACATAACCCGATCTTTATGCTCCCGATAACGGCGGGAATCCGTCAAAGCCTACTCAAAAAATATTTTTCGGTTTGCGATTCGGGAGTGATATTCACCTTTGCGGCAAGGGCGGGTTCGCACTGTCTCCGCCTCACTTGGCTTGCTGTTACAAAAGCTACTGTCTCCGTCATAATCTTTACGGTCAAAATATTTATTTTTCATTTTGTCAGTATATCACAATGTTTCACCATTGTCAACAATAATAAAGATTATAATATATCATATATAACCTTGAAAAAAACCGGAAAATATGATATTATATATGTGATTATGATTATAGTGGGTGATTATATGAAAATTATAAAATCCGTTCTGTTTTACTTCTGGCATTTCACTTATGCGATTGTTCAGAATATCATGGGGCTTGTTATGCTCGCGGTTTATAAATCAAAAGGAGCCGAGAGCGAATGGTATCACAATGCGCTGATTACTTACATTGACAAAAAGAATTTCGGCGGAGTTTCGCTCGGAATGTTTATTTTCATCAATAAAAACCGCGAGGGTGACCGTCTTAATGACACGAAGATTCACGAATACGGTCACACCGTTCAGTCGATGATTCTCGGTCCGCTTTTCCTTCTTGTCATAGCGATTCCGTCGGTCATCTGGTGCAACCTTCCTTATTTCGTTAAACTGCGCAAAGAGAAGAATGTTACATATTACAGAGCTTACTGCGAAGGCTGGTCAAATGTCTGCGGTGCGTGGGCGACAAAAGAACGTTTTGTAACCTCCGAGCTTATCAACAGAGGCAGATACGGTCAGCCGATGTATCCCAACAGAAACAAAAGAAAAGATATCAAAGGCAGAAGGAGAAACAAATAATGGAAAAGAAATATCTCAAATCGAGCGAAATAGCCTCGTTTGCAACGTCAGCCTTTGGCAGAAGTATGATATATACTCTTATGTCAACCTATCTGCTGATTTTCTATACGGATGCGGCGGGAATTCAGGCAACGCACGCAGGATGGATTATCTTCGGCGCAAGAATTTTCGATGCTGCAAATGACCCGATAATGGGTATTATAGCCGACAGAACAAAAACCAAGTTCGGCAAGCTCCGTCCGTATCTTCTTTTTTCACCCTTCCTCATTATGGCTTCAACCATAGCACTTTTTACTGTTCCGTCTTTTGAAATCTACAGTGCAAAGGTTGCATATGCCGCAATCACTTACATAATCTGGGGTATCTGTTTCACAATTCAGGACGTTCCGTTCTGGGGTCTGAGCGCTGTTGTTACTCCTCTTGAAAACGAACGCAACAAGTTCCTTTCGATTGCAAGAATAGGCAGCACTATCGGCGGAATTCTTCCCACGGTTCTTATTCCCGTGCTCCGCACATCATCACTCGGCATCACAAAGGGCTATTTTGTGGGCGGTCTTATTTTCGGTATTACAGGTTCTATGATTTCTCTTCTTGCTTTCTTCGGTACAAAGGAGAAGGTTGAACAGCCTCCCAAAGAAAAGGTTACCGTGAAAGAGGTTATTTCGGCTTACACTCAGAATAAACCCCTGCTTCTTCTTATTGCCGCCAGTGTTCTCGGCTCGGCAATGCTTATGGCACAGACCTCCGGTTCATATATTGCAACATATCTCATACAGGATTCGGGCATTGTTCCTCACGGCTCGGTTCAGGTTGTTATGACGGTTGCTATCGGTGCGGGTATGATGATTGCTATGCTGGTAATGCCTATGCTCCGTAAAAAGCTTTCGTTAAAACAGATTTACATCGGCTCTGCTCTTTTCGGAGCTGCTGTTCATATGGTGCTCTATTTTATGGGCTACAGCAATTTCTACGCACTTCTTGTTGTTCTTGCAGTTGTCGGTCTTCCTCTGGGAATTTTCAACGTTATAACCTATGCAATGGTCGGCGACAGCGTTGACTATCTCGAATGGAAAACCGGCAGACGTTCAGAGGGCGCTTGCTTTGCATCGCAGACCTTCATCAGCAAGCTTACGGCAGGCATTTCAACTCTTATCACAAGCTTTGTGCTTGATGCTTACAATTATGTTGAACCCATCAAAGCAAAGAATGATTTCGGTGTAACAATTGAGCTTGCTCAGGCTCAGCCCGATGAAACCCTCAGGGGTATGTTTATAATGATTACAATTATTCCTGCAATAAGCCTTGTGCTTTGCGCAATTCCGATGTTCTTCAATGATTACACCGGCAAGAAGAAAGATAAAATTATCAAAGAGCTTGCCGAACGCAGGGAAAATGCAGATGTCAATAAATGCAGGGAGAATGCAGATGTCAATAGATAATGATTTTAATGCTTTTACCGACGGTGTTGAACCCGGAGGACTTCGTAACACAACACAGATAAAAATTCTTATAACCTTTGTTATCAGTAAGCTCAACGATCCGATTAAGAGCAGTATGATTACCGAGGCTCTGCAGCTTCACGGACTTGCAAACTACTTTGAAGTTATTCAGGCTTTTGATGAGCTTCTTGATAACGGCAATCTTTCCGAAGCTGACGGATTTGTATATCTTACTCCGAAGGGTGCGCTTTCGGTCAACGAGCTTTCAAAGGAGCTTCCGAGGTCGGTTAAGGAAACTGCTCTTGCGGACGTGATTTATCTTCAGCTTCTCGAAAAAAGAGAGAGAGAAAATACGGTTGAAATTCAGAAAACCGAAGGCGGCTGTAACGTCACATTCAGAGTGGTTCATAAAGAAGATATTCTTATGGAGCTTACGGTCTATGCCGCTGACCTTGAGCAGGCAGAAAAAATCAAGCGAAATTTCCTTAAGGACCCGTCGCACGTCTATGCTACTGTTGTAACTTCATTATTTGCAGGTGAATAAAAATGCTTGAAAACCTTAAACAAAAAGTATATGAGGCTAACCTCAGACTCGTTGAATATAAGCTTGTGCTTTTCACCTGGGGCAATGTTTCGGAAATTGATAAAGAAACGGGTCTTGTTGTGATAAAGCCTTCGGGTGTCAGCTACGAAACGATGAAACCCGAGGATATGGTTGTTATGAATCTTGACGGTGAAAAGGTTGAAGGCGAGCTTAATCCCTCGTCCGATACCCCCACCCATCTTGAGCTTTACCGCAGATTCCCCGAAATCGGCGGCGTTGCCCATACTCATTCAACTTTTGCCGTTTCATTTGCTCAGGCGGCAAGTGATATCCCTTGCTACGGCACGACTCATGCAGACTTTGCTTTCGGCAGCGTTCCCTGCACAAGAGACCTCACAAAGGAAGAAATCGAGGGCGAATACGAACTCAACACGGGCAAGGTCATCGCAGAATGCTTTGAAACAAGAGAAATTGATTACAATGCCGTGCCTGCTGTGCTTGTACGCTCTCACGGACCTTTTACCTGGGGCAAGGACGGCTATGATGCCGCAAAGAATTCGGCAATACTCGAAGAGGTTGCAAAGATGTCATATCTGAGCAGAACTCTTGATGCACAGCCCGCAAACGAGCATATCCTCAAGAAGCACTATTACAGAAAACACGGCGCAAATGCATATTACGGTCAAAAATAATTGTTGACACAAACAGTATTTATGTATAGAATTAAAATATTAATGTAAGAGAAGGTGTGAATCTTATGGCAAAGTGTCCTAAGTGTAACCGTAAACTTCATATATGGAATGTCAAGGCAGAGTGCCCCGACTGCGGTGTCAACATTGCTAACTACGATTGGGAAAACCGACTTGAGAGGGATTCGATTGAAGCGGAAGCTGCTTTTGCAAAGCTTCACGAAACTGTGAGAAAGTTCAAGTATTCATTTGTCGGCACAAAGCTGAGAATCGCAAGAATCCCCATCAGCGTACTTCCTCTTTTCTCATTTCTTCTTCCTTTAGGCACAATGGCGGTTTCAATTCCGTTCTGCGATGAAAAGATAACAATCAATGCCGTAACAATGGTTCTCAATCTTCTTAATTTTGATATCCTCGGCATTTTCAAAGCAGCCGGCTCAGCGGTAATCGGCGATGCATCGCTCAGATTTATGCTTTCAATCGTATTTGTGCTTGTTGCGGCTCTTTCGCTGCTTGTGAGCCTCGGATTCCTTATGCTCAACTTCAGAAAGTTCAACAGCAAGGGTCTGTTTCTGACGAATCTTTTTGCAAGCCTTTGTATGCTTGCAAGTGCTTTCTGTTTTTACGATTTTTCGGGTATGATTCAGGCAAGCACCCTTGCGGATGCAATTCAGTGCGGACCGAGTTGGGGAATTTTCGTCAGTGCCGCAACCTACCTTGCATCTTCAATAACCAACCTCATCGTTTCACTTCAGCCCGTCAATCTTCCTCCCGAAGAGGAAAAAGCAGAAAAAGAAGAAGAGAAAGAAACAGTAAATGCATAAAAAAATTACCGACTGCCGCTTGATGCCGCAGTCGGGTTTGTTGTTTTATCCGAATTTTATTCCGCTCAAATCGCGTATTTTTTTCATCGCTTTGCTGACCTGCAAGGCTCTTTCGCTGACTGTCTGATAATACGGGTCATCGGGATTCTCAATGAATCTTTCAAAGGCTTCGGCTTCATATCCCATAAGCTTTTCTTTTATCACATCGCCTATGATTTCGGTTACGTTGCCTTTGTTATCAATCAGTTTCATATTTGTGAGTTTTGAGATTGATTCAATGGTGATTGTGCCTTCGTCACCGAAAAGCTGAGAGCCGAGTCTGTCCTGACCGAGCTTTGAATAAGTCAGATTAACAAGTTTATCGCTGTAAAGAAACGCCGAATTTCCGCTGCCGTCAGCGCCGCTGTCCATAAAGTGAGCGCAGGCGGTTATTTTTTCGGGCAGACCGAATAAATCGAGGGCAGGGTATACGCAGTAAATGCCTAAGTCCATAAGGCATCCCGTCGCAAGAGCGGGGTTGAAAATATTGGGCAGATTGCCCGCTAGATAAGCGGGATATTTGGATGAAAGCTGAGAAAAATCAAAGTGAGCGCTTGTTATTCTGCCGATTTTTGCAATTGCATCCTTCAGAAGCTCCCTTGCCGGGTTGAACATATACATTATCGCTTCAATGTAGACAAGTCCGTTCTGCTTTGCGAGGGTCTGCAATTCTTCAAGCTCCTCGGGTTCAACGGTTATCGGTTTTTCGCAGATGACGTGTTTCCCGTTTTCAAGCATCAGCTTTGATTGCTCAAAGTGCAGACGGTTCGGGCTTGCTATATACACAGCATCAAAATCACCGTTTGCAAATTCTGTTATATCCGTAAAAACTACTGAAATATTGTTTTCCGATGCAAACTTTTTACCGCTTTCAACCGTTCTCGAATAAACCGCAACGAATTCCGCATTGCTGAGCATTCTTGCGCCGTCAATGAATGATTTTGCAATCCAGCCCGTGCCTATAACTCCGTAACGCATAGATTAAAGCTCCTTTGCCATAACGGTGCCGGTATTTTTGAGCGCACAGATGACTTTGAATCCGTTTTTCTTATAGAAATTGATTCCTCTTGTGTTGCTTGAGCCGACGATGAGCATAATGGATTTAACACCCATATCATTCTTCATATGGTCTGTGAGAGTTGTTATCATCTTTGAGCCGTTGCCGTTGCCTCTGAAAGGCTCGTTAATGTCGATGTGAAGATGTGCGGGATATTTAAGAGAGAAAACTGCGTGACCGAGAATTTCAAGAATCGCATCTCTGTAGTTTTCTTTGCCTGTTTTCTTAACCTTTGCAAGATAAGGCTTCATATTTCTGATGTATGTTTTAAAGTCTCTTGCACCGAAAACATAGCCCTGAGCCTTGTCGTTTTCATCAACAAGAACAAAAGCATTTTCAGGCTCCTGTTCGCAGTAATAATCGCAGAATGTGAAAAGGATGAAATCTCTCATATTCGGATCTGTCGCGGCAGAAGGAGGAGCTGTGTTAATGCATACCTGACGGACATCCTCAAAATATTTTGGTTCGTAATTTTTAACTGTAACCATAATTATTCTCCTAAATTCACTATAAATTCTCTTTCGCCGCTGAAGGGGATTTTTACGCCGCCGTATTCAAAAACTGTATTGATTCCCTCTTCGGCATATGCTTTCACAAGAGCTTTGATGCCGTCTTTTTTGTATTCAACACGGATAACGCCGCTTTCGGTTGTGATGTGACCCTTCGCCTCGTTCATTCCGTCAACAAAGCAGGGTGAAATGACAACATCTTTATACGCAACGCTTCCTTCTGCACGGCGAATGCCGAGAAGATACATGAAGATATATTTTGTTACCGCACCGAACATCGGATGGTTTCTTGAATCCTGACCGTTCCAGTTTTCCCAGATGGTTGTTGCGCCGTTTCTTGCCATATGAGCAAACGAAACTTCCTTGTCGTTTGTGAGAAGGTCAAAGGCAAGCTGAGCCTCACCGATTTCAAAAAGATAACCGATAAGAGCTTCGGTAGCAAAAATGCCCGTATCAAGCATTCCGAGATGCTTGTATTTATCAATCAGTCTGTTTTTGCTGTCTTCATCAGCAAGGCCTGCGCTGAAGGCAAGAGCGGATGCACCCTGTGTGTTACCGCAATAGTGGTGATTCCACGGATTATAGTATGCAATTTTAAGAGAATGCGAGCTTCTTTCGATTCTCTCTTTAAGGTGTTCGGTTTTGTTTGATTTACCGAGAATTTCACCGACTTCAATCATCTGGTTCATAAATCTGATGTAAAGAGCGGTATTTACGAATGCCTCGGGAAGACCCATAGGAGCAGGTGAACACCAATCGCCCAGGCACCAGCCGTTTTCTTCTTCACGCCATACAAGACCGTTTTCGCTGCGGCTTTCAAGATAATCAAGGAATTTTATCATCTTCGGAAAAAATTCTTCGAGCAAAGCTTTGTCACCGTACATTTTATAGAATTTATACGGAACCTCAATCATTGCACCGCCCCAGCCGGCAGGACCGCCTCCTCCTCCCATAAGAGGTGCGGTGTGAGGAACGTGGCCTGTTTTTTTGCACTGGCTGTCGGAAACGTCATACAGCCACTTGCGGTAGAATTCACGGGAATCGAGAAGCATCATTGCGGTTTCAGCACAAAGCATACCGTCGCCGGTGTAACCGAGTCTTTCTCTGTGCGGGCAGTCCGAGGGTACGCCGCAATGCATATTTGCAAGCTGAGTCCTGATATATGCATCGTAAAGCCAGTTGAGGTTTTCGTTGTCGCTTTCAAATGATGATGTTACGGGGCAGTCGGAGTGAACAACGTCAACTCTTATAGGCTCAACATCGGCGGTGACTCTGAAATATCTGAACCCGTGCCAGGTGAAGTGGGGGATATATTCACGGTCTGTGCCGTCTGTGATAAATTGTTCTTCCTGATAGCCTTCTTTGAAATGAATGCCAAACCATTCATTTTCTTCGTAAATTTCTTCGGCATAATTAACTTTTATTGTTTTGCCTTTTTCCTTGCATCTGAACACTGCATATCCGACGGTGTTTTCGCCGATATCATAGAGTTTTGTTTCACCTTCATCATTCAGAAGAACGGGTGTTATTGTTCTGATTACCCTGTCGGCGGGTGAAAACTGAATATAGAATTCACTTTCGGGTGCAGGTATAACCGTGCTCTCGGCAAAACTATTGTCGTCAAAATCATTCAGCATGAAATCAACGGGATAAAGAGTATAGTCGTGCTTTTCGCCGTGATAGAGATTGTTGAATGTAATAAATCCCTTGTGCGAAAGGGTTGTTTCGTCGCTGATAACGTTTCCGCTGTCTTTTTCGAGGATGAAGCAGAGCTTGGGTGTGCCGAAAGCAACTTCGCCCTCCGCCATACGCACGGTCTGGTTGTAATATCCGTTGCCGAGCATAACCGCAAGCGTATTTTCACCGTCGCAGAGGTAGTCGGTAACATCATATTTCATAGCATAAATTCTGTATGAAAGCTCGTCGTCAAGAGGGAATATGAGCTTGTGAAGGTCTCTTTCACTGTAGCAGGTTGTGTTTGGAACAAGCAAATCATCGCTGACCTTTTTGCCGTTGATGAAAAGCTTGAAAAATCCGAGTCCGCAGATAATTATTTCTGCTTTTTCGCCCTTAACGGCATTGAATGTTTTTCTGAAAAGGGGAGCATCGCTGCCTGTGCATTCAATCCATTTTGCGTTTTTGAAAATCTGTTCGTGAGTCACGGTTAAACCTCCGTTTCTTCAAGCTCTGTGAGCCTTGAATTCATCTTTTCCCACTCATCCATAATCTCGAGCTGAGTCTGAGTAAGCTCCTCAAGCTTTTGGGTGAGTTCGATTATTTTTTCGTAGTCTGCCGCCGCTTCGGGAGAGGAAAGAATGCTGTTTATTTCTGCAATTTCGCCGTCGAGTCGGTCGATTTCCTCTTCGGTACGTTTGATTTTACCCTTGAGGCGGTTCATTTCGCTGTCGCGTTCTTTGCGAAGCTTATATAAATTGACTTTGCTTTCGGCTTTTTTCGGTTTTTCTTTGGCTTGTGCAAGAGCGATTCCCGCATATGCGTTGTAGTCACCGTCAAACTTCTCAAAGCCGCTTTCAGTCATTCTGTAAATCTTGGTTGAAAGTTTGTTGATAAAATATCTGTCATGCGAAACGGCGATAATCGTGCCGTCAAAGTCCTCAAGAGCCGCTTCAAGCACTTCTCTTGACGGAATGTCAAGATGGTTGGTCGGTTCGTCGAGAAGAAGCACGTTTGCGCCCGAAAGCATCAGCTTAAGCAGACAAAGCTTTGCTTTTTCGCCGCCGCTGAGGGTGTCGACATTCTTGAACACGTCGTCACCTCTGAAAAGAAAGAGAGCAAGGTAACTGCGCACGGTCGTTTCGGTAAACAGACGGTGCTCATCCCATATCTCATCGATGACGGTTTTGCCGCCTTTGAGGCTCTCTAGGCTCTGGTCAAAATAGCCGATTTTAACGTTCGAGCCGAAGGTGAACACACCTTCATCAGCGGATTGTTGTTTTGTGAGAATACGCAGAAGTGTTGTTTTGCCGCATCCGTTCGTACCCAGCACAAAAACACGTTCGTCCTTGAAGACTTCCATATCCGCATTTGCAAAAAGTCTTTTCAGACCGAAGGATTTTGAAAGTCCGCTGACGTTAAGTACATCATTGCCCGTTTCACATACAGGAGTGAATTTCATCCTCATTTTTGAAAGCGGCGGGTCGGGAACGACAAGCTCTGCCTTTTTCTTTTCGAGCATTTTGCGCTTGCTTTCTGCGGTTATGAAGTTACGTTCTCTCGCAAAAGAACGCTGCTGCTCGATGATACCTTCGATTCGTTTGATTTCGGCAAGCTGGTTTTCATACGCTCTGCGTTCGCTTTCAAGGCGTTCTTCCTTGAGCTTCAGATATTCCGTATAATTGCCTTTTGCGCAATGGCATTTGCCGTGGGAAATCTCAACGGTTTTGTTGGTTATTCTGTCGAGAAAAAATCGGTCGTGGGAGATGACGATAATCGTTCCTCTGAATGTTGAAAGATAGCTTTCAAGCCACTCCGTGCCTGCAATGTCGAGATGGTTGGTCGGTTCATCAAGCAGAAGCAAATCCGAGCCGCTAAGAAGGAGCTTGCACATACTCAGTTTTGATCTCTGGCCGCCGCTGAGTTTATCGCACGAAAGGTAGAAATCCGTTTCTTTAAATCCGAGACCGATGAGCGCCGAGCGTGTGCGGCTTCTGAAAGTAAGACCCTCCTGCTCCTGAAAAAGCTCGTTGAGATGAGTTTGTCTTTCGATAAGTGCATCACGGTCGCCCTCGTGATTATCGATTGCGGCGGCGATATCTTCAAGCTCTGCCTCCATCTGCATAAGCGGTTCGAAAACGCTGAGCGCTTCGTCATAAACGGTTCTCACAGAGCCGTGGCAGGCATGCTGCTCAAGATAGCCGACTTTAACATTTCTGCCGACAAAAGCACCGCCTTCCGTGGGGTCAACCTCGCCTGTTATGACCTTGAAAAGCGTGGTTTTACCTGTTCCGTTTGCACCGATAAGCCCGACGAATTCACCGGGATTGACGTCAAACGAAACGTTTTCAAACAGCACC
>JAZNFD010000033.1:0-4349 GCA_045588975.1 Acutalibacteraceae bacterium
TGAGCCTTGAAGCAATCAAAGCTCTGTGAATAAGTGCGTGGCTCGCTTCATTTTCACTCGCTCTGTTTTCTATCGCCTGAATGCACGCCTGCGCAAGCTCAGGGTCATCCTGAGTTTCAAACAAAGGCCATACACAGTAAAGATGGCTCAGATGGCGGTGAAGATTGTTCTCTTCAAAATCCGACGTTGCCCATTCTTTGAGTGCGCCAGTTTCATCGTAAATATATCGCGGAAGCTTGCTCATAAGATATTCCCATTCCGTAGTATCGGCATCGGGGTCAATGCTTTTCATAATATCAATAAGCATTTCAAGATTATTTCTGCATGCGGCAATGTCAATAGCCGTGTTTGCCGCAGACGGACTCGGGTAATTTGACGGATTGTTTTCGGGCGAATAGCTCGGAAGAATTGTATAGGTTTCACCGTCATTAAGCACAGTCTTGCCTGCTTCATAATGAAGCCTGCCTTCGGCATCGGTGTAATATTCCGGAGTCATAAGCTGAGCCCAATAATTTGCCGCTTTGGTAAGCAAAGGAAGAAGAATTTCACTTCTGAGGTCAAGGTATCCTCTGCTTTCCATTGCTGAAATATAGCTGTCGGTGAGGTCAGTTTCCGTCACCGAAAGAACGGATTTAAGGCTGTTCAGATCATATTCTCCGTTAACGGGAATTCTGACATCGCCATAGCACATCAGTGTTTCGTAAAGCGGCTGAAGCAACCAGCTTGTACCCGCATTCCAATAGCGGAAGGGATAGGAATAGCTGGTTTCCGTTATAACGGCTTTGTCACCGTCGGCGTGAACGGGTGCCTGCAAGGCATCGGTAAAGCCGTGGGTTGCAAGCGCATTCTCTTCCCAATCGGGTGCCTGACGCAATATGAGCGTTGCATATCCGATATATGTACTCTCCATATTTCCCGTATTCATCGAGGAAGTCTGCAAATTAACGTTCGCGTCCATTGTGTATTTGCTTCCCCAACCGGGTGCCCATTCGCCTGTCCACATACCGTAAAGACGCGGTGCTGAATATCCCGAGGCACAGAGATAAGCATATCTGCCCGAATAATAAGCTCTTTGTGCAAGGTCAGAATTGATTTTGCTATTCAGATACTGGTCAAGCACAAGCTGTTCATTAGCCTTTGTACCGTTGTTGCCGCCAAGCTCAAACGTCACGGAATTATACTGCGGAGTAAAAATATCCGTATGTGCCTTGAGAGCCTTTTCATAATCAAACTTGCCGTCAAAAGTATATTTTTCCGCAACAGATTTAACCGCAGCGGCAAGCGAATCAACAAGCTCATAGCTTTCTGCATTGTCGAATTCGTTATATCCGCCCATAATATGTGTTCTGTCCGAAACAGCTATCAGATAAACATTATCGGCATCCGTAATTTTTATCTGAGGATTGCTTTCCGAACAATACTGCTTATCCTTAACTTTCTTTCCTTCGGTAAGAACCTTTTTTCCGCCTTCGGAAATAACATAAACAACAGTTGAATAGCCGCCGTTTTTAAGCTCGCTGTTTTCATAATCGGGATAATGTGCGACATAGGCAATATAATCACAGTTATCGCCGACGAGCTTTTTATATTTCAGATCAACCTCGTTGCCGTTACCGTAATTTGCAAAAGCCGAGATGTTGTCAAACGAAAGAGTCAAATCAACCTTACTGCCATTTGATGATGAACCGATTCTGGTTATCGTAACACCGTCCGCTTTGGAGGTGAAAGTTGTTCGGCTCCACGTACCGAAAATATCGGTATATCTGACCCCGACCTGAGCGGTTTCGTAGTCTGTATATCTGGCATAACCGATATTCAACTGTCTGTTTTGGTCAATTCTCAGAGATGCACCGGGATGGAATGCATAGACATCGTCGTAGCTTGAATTATCCGTGATGTTTTCGCCCTTCGTAATGCTTTGCTTCACAGACTCAAGTTCATCAGATGTATCAGGGCAATAACGGACATTTTTATTCGGCATTATAAATCGCATATTCTGATAAATCAGCGTGTCGCTGTAAGGAGAACCGCTTGTTATAACACCCTGCATTCCGTTGCCCGAAATCATACCGTTACGCCATGTTTCGGTATTGTTGGAGGTTTTACCGACAGTGTAATAACACTCCGAATACGACGCTTTTGCACTGTTTGAAAACTCAGATTCGATTTCTTCATAAACATTTACAGGACTGAACACCGAACCGATAAGAGAAAAAACAGTAAGAACAAGGCTGACAATACGCATAAATATTCCCATAATTTCACACCTCTGAATTCTTATTTTATATAAACAGTATACTATAAAAGTGAATATAAACACAATATAAAAATAAAAATAGTTTTACAAAAAAATTAATCCCGTTCGCTGACACAAACGGGATTGAACAGATAATTATAATTTACAGCACTTCTACCCCGCATACCAGGAACAAAGCGCATTTTCAATCAAGTCGGCAACCTCTTGCCTGCGGATGTCTTTATTATCTGAAGACAGATAAATTGAGCCGAAAGCTATTCCGCCGTCCTGTATTGTGAGCTGTCCGTCAAATAAATATCTCACACCGCTTTCTCTGTCAAGAACTGCAATTAAATAATCACCTATGGGATAGCGGTCTTCAAGGATTATTTCCGAAATTTCAAAATACTCAATATCAATAACACTTTCAAGAGCTTCCATACTTTGAAGCCAGCGGTTTTGCGCCTCAGCTCTGTCCTGATTCTCAAATCCGATATATTTTACGGCTTTTTCATATTTGCCGTTTTGAATAAAATTTACCGCCTTCTCTGCTTTTTGAGTATATATGGAAGTATATACCGAACTGCCCTCTCCTATGACACCGGAAACAACCATAGCCATAAGTTTAAACCCGAAAACACAAACAAATATTATAATAAAGGGCAGAATCACGGCACAAATCTTTTTTTTGCGTTTATGCTTCCTTAGTTCATTTTCACGTTCAAGCAATATCTTTAAAATGTTTTGCTCCGATATTGACAGGCTGTCCGATTTTTCAATGCGCTCACCGCACAGCAATTCATCTAAAGTTATGCCAAGCGTTTCGCATAAAGGTTTCATCAGAGATATGTCAGGCAGACCTCTGCCGTTTTCCCACTTTGAAATTGCTCTGTCGGAAACACCCAATTTATCAGCAAGAACAAGCTGGGTCATATTATGCTCCTTGCGCAAAGAAGCAATAAACTTTCCGATTTTTACCTGATCCATATTTTCACGCTCCTTATGCAGTTTATTATATATCATCGCAGAAGAAAAAGAAACAAACGAAGCGTAGAGTAATGAAAAAAATCCCATCTGCTGAACGCAAATGGGATTTCTGTGTTTACAACTTGTTTTTGTCAAAATTAAAACGGTTCGACAAATTGGAATTCGTCAATCAGAAAACACCGTTATTATATTTTTTCTGCACGCAAAAAATGCAGATAAACCCGATTATTAATCCAACAATTAATACTGCAACCGCAACCAATGTAAACTTTTCCGAATCTCCCAGCAGACTTACTATTCCGCTGAGCAAAAGTGCCGTTGAGATAACAAACATAGCTTTTCCGAAAGATTTTCCATATGCGGATTTATCGATAACGTTTGTTTGATGATAATCATGAATCAAATTGGTTTTTCCCCGATATATTGCAACACCAATCACAACAAAAAGTGTCGCTGTCAAAAACATAATTATCGAATATGTAATCATAATATTACCTCGTCAAATTCTTATTTGTCGGGCTGATTATAGCACAACAATTGTTATTTTACAAGGGTATGCGTTTGGCAATAAAAAAGATCTATTTTTTTAGAAGCTTAACTTCTTTAAAAATAGGTCTTATGTAAGAAAATATTAAACTTTAGTGATTTCACCGGTTCAAATACGAGTTGTTAATAAAAATGGTAATTTTTAGACTTTTGGTTTTTACACATAAATGTAGTCATAAAAAAACTGAACCCCCTTGATATTCAAGGGGGTTCGGGCTTTTGGTCTAAATTAAGACCTCATCCTGGAGGTACCACCCGGATTTGAACCGGGGAATCAGAGTTTTGCAGACTCGTGCCTTACCACTTGGCTATGGTACCGTACAATATTAAATTATGCTTTTCAGCATTAATTTATGCTAAAAAAATGGAGCGGATGACGAGGCTCGAACTCGCTACCTCCACCTTGGCAAGGTGGCGCTCTACCAGATGAGCTACATCCGCAACTGTTGGTGCCTCCGGCCGGAATCGAACCAGCGACACGTGGATTTTCAGTCCACTGCTCTACCAACTGAGCTACAGAGGCAAATATGGCGACCCGGAACGGGCTCGAACCGTCGACCTCTAGCGTGACAGGCTAGCG
>JAZNFD010000034.1:0-8843 GCA_045588975.1 Acutalibacteraceae bacterium
AAATTTTCTATGATATGTGTGACGAGCTCGGCTTCTATGTTATGGTCGAAGCCGATGTTGAAAGTCACGGTGTACGCCGCAAGAACTGTCCCGGTGATAACCTTGAATTCAAGGAAGCCGTTGAGGACAGAGCAGAGAGAATGGTGCTCCGTGACAGAAGCCATGCCTGCGTATGCTTCTGGTCGCTCGGCAACGAAGCGGGCGACGGCACAAACTTCGTTCACGAAAAGAATGCAATCCTTGCTCTCGACAAGTCAAGACCCATCCACTACGAAGGCGACTTCGACTTCACAAAGAGCGATTTCATCAGCCGTATGTATCCCGTTGAATACGTTGTTGATGCCATGCGTCAGCAGAAAGAGCTGAAAATCAGTCCCTACGAAAACGTTGCAAACGTTCTTGCGGCAGATAATAAACCCATCCCCGCAGAGATTTACAAAACCCATCCCGTCATCTACTGCGAATTTGCCCACGCTATGGAAAACAGCCTCGGCAATTTCAAGGAATATGTTGACGATTTCGAAAAATATGACCATATGTGCGGCGGCTTTATCTGGGACTATGTTGACCAGTCAATCCGCAAGGTTGAAAACGGTCAGGAAAAATGGCTCTACGGCGGCGACTTCGGTGAAGGCGCATCAAGCTATTATTTCTGCGCAAACGGCATTATCTCTGCCGACAGAAAGCCTCAGCCTTCATATTTTGAGGTCAAGAATGTTTACTCAAACTTCGAAGCCGTTGAAAGCGACTGCCGCAACGGTCAGATTATAATAAAGAATAAAAACCTCTTTATTTCAACAGAAGATTATAAATTCCGCTGGAGCCTTACCGTCAACGGTGACGAAGTAAAGAGCGGCGAAATAACAGACCTTGTTATCGCTCCCCTTTCGGAAGAAAAGGTTCAGCTTCCCGTAAATCTCAGGGATTATGACGACGGCGAAGTTATCCTCACCGTTTCATTCATTCTTATCAAAGACAAACCCTGGGCAGAAGCAGGCTACGAGCAGAGCTTCAACCAGTTTGTGCTGCGTGAGCAGACCGCAGCAAAGAAGAATCCCGCAAAGGGCGACCTCAAATTCCTCAAGAGCGGCTCAAACGTCAACATCATCGGCAAAGATTTCACCGCAAAAATCACCGCAGGCGCACTTTCGTCGCTTAAATACGGCGAAGAAGAAGTCATTGAAGAAGGCTCACCCCTCAGACCCGATTTCTTCAGAGCGCTCACCGATAACGACAGAGAATATCTCAACTTTGTTCCTCCCATTAACGGACTCCATCCGCTTTACCAGTGGAGAAGAACAACGGCTCAGACCGTTGCCCGTTCCGTTAAAGTTCAGGCAACACCCTCGGGCGTTGAAGTCAAAGTCAACTGGAATGCACCCTTCGTTGCGGGCGTTGCGACAACCTACCTCTTCTCCCCCGCAGGCGAAGTTACCGTCAGACACAGTGCAATGGGTCTGTTCCTCCCGATGCTCAAAGTCGGTATGAGAATGGGCATCAAGAGCACTCTCGAAAACGTTGAATGGTACGGCAGAGGCCCGCACGAAACATATATCGACAGAAAGACAGGCGCAAAAATCGCAAAGCACGCAATGACGGTTGCCGAGCTTGAGCACAGATATATGCGTCCGCAGGAAAACGGTCACAGAACCGACGTGCGCAACCTTTCCGTAAGCGACGATTCGGGATTCGGAATCAGAATCGATTCGATGGATAAGCCTTTCGGCTTCAACCTCGGTTACTATAACCCCGAAAAGCTTGACAAGGCAGAGCATCTTTATGAGCTTGATAAGGATAACTGCATCACTCTCAGCATTGACGGTGCGATGAGAGGCGTCGGCGGCGATATGCCCGGCTGCGCTCATCTTCATAAGGAATACAGACTGAACAGTCACAAGAAGATTGAGTTTGAGTTCAGAATTTCAAAGAAGTGATTTTATGACCAAAACCAACGCAATGCGCCTGCTCGAAAGCGCAAAAATCCCGTTTGAAATAATGGAATATCCCGTTGACGAAAGCGACCTTTCGGGCATAAGCACCGCAAGAAAAACCGGAAAAGACCCTTCGCAGATATTCAAAACCCTTGTTTTCTGCGGCGAGAAAAACGGTTTCGGAGTGTGCTGCATTCCCGCTTGCGAGGAGCTTGACCTCAAAAAGACGGCAAAAGCCTTCGGCGAAAAGAAGGTTGAAATGCTCCACGTCAAGGACTTGCTCAAAACGACGGGTTATGTCCGCGGCGGATGCTCACCCGTCGGAATGAAAAAGCAGTTTGCGACCGTCATTGACGAAACCGCAACCCTCTTTGACAAAATTTATGTCAGCGCAGGTGTACGGGGCATAATGCTCGGCATCGAACCGAATGCACTCGCGGATTTCGTGGGCGCAAAGATTGCAGACGTAACATTTGTGGAATAAAATCAATAATATTATAACAGGCTGTCTTTAAAAAGACAGCCTGTTTTGCATAACGCACAGTTTTGTTTGCCTGATTTTGGTTAAAATGTAAAATTTTTGTTTTATTTGAAAATTTTTCTGTAATATTTCTTTGCTTTTGTCATATATAGTATGAGTTTACATTTAAGGAGGGTTTGCTCATTTGTAATCGTATTTCCGGAGATGATTTTTACTTGCTTTAATTTTTTTCAAAAATTATAACAAACACAATTTGACACATAAATCACAAGGTGATAAAATTAGGAGGAATAAAAATATTGAACAAAAAAATCTTTTGCATAGTCTTGATCACTATATTAATCAGTGTTTTGGGCATTTCTGCTTATTCAACATATTCACCAAACAGCATCAATCTAGATTCCATAGAGAAATTAAAAATAGTTAAAGATCAAGCCATTCTAAAAGGTATGTCACAACAAATGAAGATTCAGGGTTATGAGGAAACCCCTTTGTTTGGCTCGGTTGTCTGGTCTTCAAACAACGAAAGTGTTATATCTTGCACAAAGTATGGTGAAATAAAGGGTTTAAAAAAAGGTTATGCCGATATTACGGTAAAGGCTGTTTTTGGTGATGCAAAGGACACAATTAGAGTCTATTGTGCAGAAAAGCTAAACAATCCCGTAACCGCCGGATGTACAACACCTTTAATTTTAGCTTTTAGAGCTCCCAGTCTTTTTCAGTTTCAAAAAATTTTTTTGAATTTCGGACCACATTTTCCTTTAAATGAATTTTCTGTTTTAGGTGCATATGATTCTTTCTTCTATGTAACACATACAAAAAATGGAAATGTATACGAATACTTTATGTATCAGAGATTTTTTGCAGACAACATCGCTTCAGGTGAATTATTCAAGCAATTATCTGCAAAAGAACTTGTTGTTTTTTCAGGGGAATCAAGTTCTCAAAAATTAACAACAAATTATACCGGTCACGTGAGTTGGAAAGTTTCAGATGAAAGTGTAGTATATTATAATCACAGTACAGGAGCCGTAACGGCAAAAAAACCCGGAACCGCAATAATCTCCGCAACAGCACAGGGTAAAACCCTATATTGTATGGTTTTCTCGGTAAGCAATTGGTATGAACCAGAAACCTCGATATCGAAAAACACGATTTATGTAAGATCGATACCTGCAATGACAGGCAAAATTATTGCTACTCTTCCTGCAGGGACAAGTATAACCGCTAAAGGCGATATGGAAAACGAATTTGGTTGGATTTATATAACATCAGACTCTGCCGACGGGTTTATACTTCTTTCCGATTTTCCGGGAATTGATTATCTTTTTTCAGAGTATCATTACTATGATCAAGGATTTGATGTAAGGTACGATTCCCCTATTTCAAAAATTTATGATTATGCCTCTGTATTAAATGATGTAATGATGGATTCATTTAGACTTAAGGTTTGTCCCTATGTTGAATCATACACATCAACGGCTGACCTATGTAAAATACAGACTTACGGATCTGTAAGTCCAGAAACTTTGTTTGCAAATTGCCCTCAATCGAAGAATCATTTTCTGAATTCTTGTTTGCAGATTGAAACTATGTGCGATGATATGCTAAACAAAAAGGGAAAAGGATCTTTTTATGTCGGGAGATGTATATGGACAGGTCATTTATTGGAGAATGATACCACATCAATGGCAAATCTAAAATTAAAATCAATTGTTTTTACCATAAAAAACGTTTTGACTTATGACCCAACCAAGAATATATATATTAATGCAGAAAAAATAGACTTCGAAAAAACAGACTATACGAAATCATACACGAGACTGCACATCTGTTTGGCGCTGTTGATGGCTATTGTTATGGACCACCTGAGGAAGGTGTTCATTGCTCTAATAATAACTGTTATGATTGTAACAAAGAGGAAATCCCTAGATGCATAATGGTCCAATTAATTAATCCTGAAATAGAAGAAACTGTTTTTTGTGAAGAATGTGTAGACACTATTAATGCCTATCTTGCAAAATGAAGGAGCATACATATGAAAAAAGTATTAATTATTTCAGTTATTTTCATGCTTGTATTTTTGGTATCCTGCGGAAACTATGACTATGATATAGCGACAATTCAAAACATTACAAGCCAACACAGCGGTCCGCAAGTGATTTTTACAAACTTTTCTGTTCTTAATGAAATAAGAAACATATTAGGTAAGGTTACTTCCGATGAATTTGAGCGTTATATGGAAGAAAACTATGAAAATTTGTCTATGAACGGTATGTACGATTATAATAATACGGAAAAACTGGTAAGCGAACTTGAATCAACCTATGTTTTGCTGTTTGACGATGAACTTATGAGGGATAATGAAATCTCTTTTTATCATGAAAGAAATGAAATCCATATCAGCTCCTATCTTTCAGAGGATAAACGCATTATGTGCTATGCGTTTACTCCGGAGTGTGAAACAAACAACGACAGAGATCTGAATAAAAACGAAGACCTTTTGTTCGAAACAGAAATAATTAAAGACGGTGCTGTTGCCAGGATTTATTCGTCTTCTTATGAAAACAGAGGATACCATGCAGAAATAAGAGTTGACGGAACCTATATTTTCGTATGGATGAATCAGAAACAAACCTTGGAGGAATTTGAAGCTGATTTCGAAAAACTCAGGCTGGTCAAAATCAGTGAAATTCTTGATGAAATCTCAACAGTTTCAACAGAATCTGATGCAAATTCAATTCACGGATAAAAATAAAACAGGTGTGATTCACGCCACACCTGTTATTTTTTATTCTTCGACTCTGTGGCCGTCCTTGAACTTGATTTTGCCGATGAAGGGAACTTTGATAAAGCCGTCAAACTCATCCTCGTCAAAAGTAACGGTCATTTCGATATCCTTGTCGGGGAGGAGAGATGTCTGAACAACTGCGTTGACCGTATCATCGTCCTCTTCAACGCTCTTTATGGTAATATCGGGAATCTGAACTCCGGGAATATCAAGCTCAAAGCCGTATTCGCCGTTGTTATCGAAAATTCTGATTTTAACTTCTCCCGAGAAAAACATTGTGTTGACTTTACAAGCCCATTTGCCTAAACCTATCATAATCATTTTCTCCTTTCGTGTGTATGGTTATAATAACATAAATTCATTTTATTATCAAGGTTTTTTGAGAATCACGGCAATTTCTTCCCACGTATAGTGCGCAACGAATGTGCCGAATTTAAGGGGGTCTATTACATTCTCGCTGAAATAGAAGCCTATGCCGTCGGCAGTCAGATAAAAGTTTTCGGTATCAAAAACGGCGAGAATACCGTTTCTTTGTTCTTCGGTCAGCTCTGCTCCGTCATAATAAGCAGCTGAAACATCCTTGCAGATGAATTCGTCAATGATAAACTGCCTTATGCTTTCATACGAATGATTTTCGTAAGCAAAGTCCATAAACAGGCTGAGTTTGCCCCTGACAACGTCAAATGTATAGCCTTTGACGGCAGGCTCGGTATTGTCAACGCCGTACATCGTGAAATATTCCTTGACGGTGATGCTGAAATATTTGCTGCTGCAAAGGTTGATGTCATATTCAAATGTCTTTGCCCACGGAGTTTCGAGATTCTGGGAATCCATAAATTTCGCCGCGTTTGCGATGTTGCTTTCCGCAGTTTCGCACGCATCCTCAAAAATACCGTAAACGGAGCGGTTGATGTCCTCTGCGATATTCCCGGACACATTTCCGATTATCTTCGGAAGCTGCGCCTTGACGGTATAAACCACTCTTCCGTTTTCATCCGTGAATTCCCTTGAATATTCCTCAGTCACGGTCTCGGGAGGAGGCTCTGCCGTTGTCGGCTCTTCGGTCACGGACACCTGAGGAGTCTTTTCTTTTACAGAGCAAGCCGCAAACGAAAAGCAGAGCGATATAATCAAAAATATGCTTATATAACGTTTCATATAACCATCCTTATATTTCAGTTAATTGTATTTTATCAGCTAAATGCATTTCTATCAAGAGATAATTATAAAATTTTTTAAGTTGCAATTTGTTCGGAGGTAATATAAAATAAAAACATCAAACAATCGGAGGTTGCTATGAAAAATATACTTAACGCACAGTGGATAAAAAGTCCGAAAATCTCTCCCGACAGAGAGTTCGTTTTTTCAAGAGAATTCAGGACGGAAAAAGAAATCGTTTCCGCAATTCTTGAAGTTTCCTCACTCGGTGTTTACGTTGCGAAAATCAACGGCGAAAGAGTCGGCGATTTTATACTTGCTCCCGGCTGGACTTCATACAGACACCGCCTGCAGGTTGATACATATGACGTAAAAGCATTGATTAAGGATAAGAACACAATTTCTCTCGGAGTCGGTCCCGGCTGGAAAGCATTCAATTATTTCGGAATGCATTCGGGCGACCAGTTCCTCGGATTCAATGAAATCGCCGCAATCTGCGCCCTCACAATTGAATATGCCGACGGTGAAACACAGATTATCACCAGCGGCAGCGACTGGAATTGCGAAAAGGGAAAATGTGTTTATTCCAATCTCTACAACGGCTATATCTATGACCCCTCATATAAGGATGTTGCTCCCGCAAAGGCTCAGGTTTTTGAAAAGGACAGAAAAATCCTGCTCGACCGTCAGGGCGAAAAGGTTATTGAGCATGAAAGACTCTCACCCGTTGAAATCATAACAACACCCAAGGGCGAAACCGTTATCGACTTCGGTCAGAATATGACGGGTTATGTTGAGTTCAGAATCAAGGGTGAAAAGGGCGAAAGAGCCGTTATCAGCCACGCAGAGGTGCTTGATGCAGAAGGCAATTTCTACACCGATAACCTCAGAAGCGCAAAGGCTCAGGCAGTTTTCGTCTGCGACGGCAAAGAGCATATCCATAAGCCCGACTACAACTTCTACGGCTTCCGTTATATCAGACTCGAAAACTGGAGTGATGAAGTCAAGGCGGAGAATTTTACCGCAATCGTTGTTCATTCCGACATAAAGAGAACGGGTTATTTTGAATGCTCGGACGAAAGAGTCAACAAGCTTTTCTCCAACATCATCTGGGGTCAGAAGAGCAACTTCCTCGACGTGCCGACCGACTGCCCGCAGCGTGACGAACGTCTCGGCTGGACGGGTGATGCTCAGGTTTTCATCAAAGCCGCTTCCTATAACTTCGATGTTGAACGTTTCTTTATAAAGTGGCTTGCCGACCTTCGTGCAGATCAGAAAGACTGGGGCGCTGTTCCCCACGTCATCCCCGCAGTATTCAGCCCCGATGACAATTCATCGGCGGCATGGGCAGATGCGGCAACAATCTGTCCGTGGCAGATTTACCAGACCTACGCCAATAAGCAAATTCTTGCAGACTCTCTTAAATCAATGAAATCTTATATTGAATTCATTGAGGAACACAGCGACAACGGAATCTGGAGCAGAAGCTGGCATTTCGGCGACTGGCTCAACCTTGACGGAAGCAGCGCCGAAGACTGCTCAAAGGGTACGGAAAAAAGCCTTATTGCAACTGCTTATTATATCTGTTCATCTCATATTCTTGCAAAGTCAATGGCTCTCTGCGGCGAAGATAACGCGGAAGTGCTTGAAAAGAGAGAAAAATCCATTCTTGCATTCAGACGTGAATATATGAAAGACGGCAGAATCCTGCCCGAATACGCAACACAGACAGCCTGCGTGCTTGCTCTCCACTTCGGAATCACCGATAACGCCCCCGAAACCGCAAAGCAGCTCAACGAGCTTGTCACCGAATGCGGCCACCTCAAAACGGGATTTGTCGGCACTCCCTATCTTCTCCACGCACTCACCGACAACGGCTACGCCGAAACGGCATACAGTCTTCTTCTCCGTGAGGAATATCCGTCGTGGCTCTTCTCGGTCAAGATGGGCGCAACAACAATCTGGGAGCATTGGGACAGTATGCGTGAGGACGGCTCGATGTGGAGCACGTCGATGAACTCATTCAACCACTACGCTTACGGTGCGGTTGCCGACTGGCTTTACGGCGATGCGGCGGGCATTAAAATTGACGAAAGCAAACCCGCATTCGAGCATATCATTCTCGCTCCCGTCACCGACAGCAGACTTTCCTTCGTGAAGGCTTCAATCGAAACACGCAAGGGTCTTGTCAAATCCGAATGGAAAACCGAAAACGGCAAAACAACCTATGAATTCACCGTACCCGAAGGCGCAACCGCAACCGTTATCCTTGACGGCAAGTCAACCGAAGTCGGCGCAGGTGTGCATACATTCTGAACGCAGAGTTCAGAGTGCAGAACGCAGAACGCAGAGTCTGCGACGCAATTTTAAATCTGAATTTATATGTAAAATAACAACGGGGCTATTGAGTAACATCTCAATAACCCCTTATTTTATATATATTTTTAATTTAATAATTCCGAATTACGCATTCCGAATTCCG
>JAZNFD010000035.1:0-3556 GCA_045588975.1 Acutalibacteraceae bacterium
GGCGTAAACGAAATTCTTGAAGCTATACTCAAGCTTATGCCGCTTGACACTTATGTTGAAGCTCCCGTTGCTCTTATGGATAACGGCGACGCTTCAAATCCCCCTCCCATCTGGGCAGACTACAAAAAGACTATCGTTGCCGAAGAAGGCGAAAAGAACATAGAGCTTGTTGAGCGCTTTGCGTTCTATGAGAGAGCAAAGAAGGCATATGCCGTTATCGCAACGGGCGAAACTGCAATCTATGCAAATATCATCCTTAAAAAGGGTGTTGTAATCCAATAAATGTTTGTAGGGGTCGGCGACCCCGACGACCCGGGCAGACCATAGGTCTGCAAAAGGTTGATTTTTGATGAATCTTATATGGTTTTCTTTCTTAGATCAACCGAAAATTCCGCAACACCTTGTTGCGGCTTCACCCGAAAGGAGAACTCCATATGGAAAAAAGAGTTTTAGCCATTGACTTCGGCGCATCGAGCGGCAGAGCCATCATCGGCAAATTCGACGGCGAAAAGATTTCGCTCGAAGAGGTTCACCGCTTCTCCAACGACCCCGTAAAAGTGGGCGACACTATGTACTGGGATGTTCTGCGCCTTTTCTACAACATCAAGCAGGGTATCGTCAACGCAAAGCTTGCGGGCGGATTCGACAGCATCGGTATCGACACATGGGGTGTTGACTTCGGTCTTATCGACGAATTCGGATGTCTCCTTGAAAACCCCGTTCACTACCGTGACCTGCGTACCGCGGGTCTGATTGAGGAATGCGCAAAGACTGTTCCGAATGACGAATTCTACGGCGCAACGGGTATTCAGTTTATGGAGCTTAACACCGTTTATCAGCTCTATGCGCTCAAAAAATACCGTCCGCACATCCTCGAGAGGGCGGACAGACTCCTCTTTATGCCCGACCTTTTCGGCTATATGCTCACGGGCAAAATGACAACCGAATATTCCATCGCAACCACATCGCAGATGTATGACATCAATAAAAAAGGCTGGGCAACCGACATCATCGAAAAGCTCGGAATCCCCACCCGTCTGCTCGGCGAAATCGTTCCCTCGGGCACTCCGCTGGGCAAGGTGCGCAAGGATATCTGCGAGGAATGCGGCATTGACGAGGTTGACGTTATCAGCGTTTGCGGCCACGACACACAGAGCGCGCTGACTGCCGTTCCCGCCGAAAGCGAAGATTTTGCTTTCATTTCGAGCGGAACCTGGTCGCTCTTCGGCACCGAGCTTGCAGAGCCCATCGTTAACGAAACCTCACTTAAAATGAACGTTACCAACGAAGGCGGCTACGGCTCAACCGTCGGCTTCCTCAAGAATATCATCGGACTCTGGCTCATTCAGGAGAGCCGCCGCCATTGGAACAGACACGGCAGCGACTATTCCTATGCAGACCTCGAAAAGCTCGCTCTTGCATCCGAGCCTTTCAAATGCTTCATCGACCCCGACTCGCCCGAGTTCACTCCTCCCGGCAACATTCCGCAGAGAGTGCGCGACTACTGCGAAAGAACGGGTCAGCCCGTCCCCGAAAGTGTGGGCGAGGTTATGCGCTGCATCTATGAAAGCCTTGCGATGAAATACCGCCAGACCCTCGATAACCTTGAAGCCTGCACGGGCAAAACCTATCCCGCAATCCACGTTATCGGCGGTGGCACAAAGGATACTCTCCTCTGTCAGATGACGGCTTCGTCGTGCGCAAGAAACGTTGTTGCAGGCCCGATTGAAGCAACCGTTCTCGGCAATATCGCTGTTCAGCTTCTCTCCTGCGGTGCTATCGAAAGCATCGAGCAGGCTCGCAAAATCGTTAAGGCAAGCGAAAACACCGTCGAATATTCTCCCGAAAATGCTGACGCCTGGGCAGAGGCTTACGAGAGATTCAAGAAGATAACAAACAAATGATTTCTGTGCAGGCTCCCTCTGACGAGGGAGAGAACATCAGCTTTTGCGGAGCAAAAAGAAAGCGAGGAAACAGCAATGAAAAAATTATTATCAGTCATTATGGTGTTGATTATGGTTTTTGCTTGTGCATCGGTCAGCGTTTATGCCGCTGATGCAGACAAGCAGATTATCACAAAAATTGAGATTACCATAGACTCAAACTGTGCAGGGCAGCCTGTCGCTGACGGAAACTTCATTTCGGTTCTTTCCGACGGTCTTGAACCTGTTTCAAGAGTGAGTGTAAGACCTGTCACAGACTGGACTGATACGAATCTTGTTGAAACGTTAGAATATAATGAATCCTACAAAATCGGATTCTTTCTCTGCCCCGCGGAAGGATATTCATACGGTTTTACAGACCCCAGACTTCCTGACGGCGTATGGATTAACGGTCAGAAAATTGAAACAAATACAAACAATGAGATTTATTATGAAATCCGTCAGGGATATTCTCCCGAGAGAGGTTCATATGAAGATTTGTTTGTTTTTATCAAAAACTTTACCGTAACAGGTCCCGAGCCGGTCCCCACTTTCTCGGAGAAGATTTTGCAAGCGCTGGAATCATTCTTCCTGCCCATCGGAGAGTTTTTCAACAATATAATTTTTCAGCCCATCGCAGACTTTATAATGATGATTTTAAATAAAATATAATAATAAATTTTTACCAACCATAGAAAGGAAGATGCTATTATGGCAAAAAGCAGACTTATCGGCGATTATCCCGTAATCGGTATTCGCCCCATCATCGACGGAAGAAGAGGACCCCTCAAGGTAAGAGAATCCCTTGAAGACCAGACCATGAACATGGCAAAGGCAGCTAAGGCTCTCTTTGAGGAAAACCTCCGTTATTCAAACGGCGAACCCGTTAAGGTTGTTATCGCTGACACAACCATCGGCCGTGTTGCTGAAGCAGCAGCTTGCGCAGCAAAGTTCAAGAAGGAAGGCGTTGATATCACTCTTTCCGTTACTCCCTGCTGGTGCTACGGCTCCGAAACAATGGATATGGATCCCACAACAATCAAGGGTGTCTGGGGCTTCAACGCAACAGAAAGACCCGGCGCAGTTTACCTTGCAGCAGTTCTCGCAGCTCATGCTCAGAAGGGTCTTCCCGCATTCGGCATCTACGGCAAGGACGTTCAGGATGCTGACGACACATCAATGCCCGATGACGTTAAGGAAAAGCTTCTCCGCTTCGCACGCTCAGCTGTTGCAGTTGCAACAATGAGAGGCAAGAGCTATCTTCAGATCGGCTCAACCTGCATGGGTATTGCAGGCTCCGTTATCGACCCCGATTTCATCGAAGAATATCTCGGCATGAGAGTTGAATCCGTTGATGAGGTTGAAATCATCCGCCGAATGTCCGAAGGCATCTATGACGAAGCTGAATATCAGAAGGCACTCGCATGGACAAAGGCAAAGTGCAAGGAAGGCTTCGATAAGAACCCCGACTTCGTAAAGAAGAGCGACGAGCAGAAAGAAAAGGATTGGGAATTCGTTGTTAAGATGATGTGCATCATCAAGGATCTTATGAACGGCAACGAAAATCTGCCCGAAGGCTGCGAAGAAGAAAAGGTTGGCCACAACGCAATCGCAGCAGGCTTCCAGGGTCAGAG
>JAZNFD010000036.1:0-4916 GCA_045588975.1 Acutalibacteraceae bacterium
ACAAAATAAGACCTTATCAAAATCGAACTTGAATGATATAATCATATCAGAAGCTTCGAGAAAAAATGAAAAGGTGAAAACGATGAACAATATATTCAGCGATAATCTCAAAAAATTCCGTCTTGCAAAAGGCTTGACCCAGGAGCAGGTTGCAGAAAAGCTCAATGTTAATTCTCAGACTGTTTCCCGTTGGGAGTGCTCAGCAACTCTGCCTGACGTTCTGACCTTGCCCGAACTCGCAAGGCTCTACGAAGTGACGGTTGATGATTTCTACAAAAAGAGCACCGTTGCTTATGACAACTACGCACAGCGTCTTGCTTCTGTTTATGAGAAATCCCGTGACCCCGAGGACTTTATGCGTTGCCGTATCGAATACGAAAAGCTTATGAAAAACGGTGAGCTGTCAACTGAGGATAAGTGGCTCTACGCCTGGATTCATATGTATATGATGAATTATTGCAGGGACATTGCAGTTGAATGGTATGACAAAGCAGTCAGCGATGACCCGAACGATGACCCCGAAAATTATCAGCTTGCCTGCATGCAGAGAATATGGATGTTCTTTCTTTTGAAAAAAGAAGATGAAATTATTTCCGAACTCCGAGAAAAAGTAAAATTAAATCCCGATAATCCGAGAGAAACAGACAATCTTCTGATTGCTCTTATATGGGCAGAAAAATTTGATGATGCCTATAATCTTTTCAGAGATGCAATCAAAAAATTTCCCGATGATTGGCGGATGTATATTCACGGCGGTGACATTGCAAAGGAACTCAAAAAATATGATGAGGCACTGGAATACTACAACAGAGCTGGCGAAATCGGAACATACTTCTGCGATGAAATGGATTGCAAGGTCGGTCTGTATGAAGAAATGGGAGAATATGAAAAGTCTTATAATGAATGCATGAAAATGGCAGATATCTACCGCAGCAGAGGTTACGATGTTGAGGCTGATATAGCAGAGAAAAGAGCAGAAGAAATCAAAAGAAAAATCGAAAAATAGGATATAAAAATCTATAACCCAAAAACGAACTCCGTTTACCGAGCAATCGGCAAGCGGAGTTTTTGCATGTGTAGAATATTGTGGTTGAGATTATTAGTATGAAGTGATATAATCAAAATAACACGTTCGCGAAATATGCAAGATCTGTTATGAGAATACAAAAGGAGTTGTAATTATGGATAATATAATTAAACTTAATGCCGACAAGCAAGAAACACCTTGTAACGAGGCAAAAGATTTAATAAGCATAGCAGATGGAATGCTTTTCGATGTTAGAACAGAATTACCTTATGGTAGAAAAATGAGCGTACCTATTGCACAACTTTCAACTCTTGGCACAGGTGTAGCATCTTTGTTACCTATGTTCAGGACAGTATCGCAATCAGCAGAAATAAACACAGCCAATCTATATCGCTGGGTCAACGAAGGTGCCGGAAATGCATTGAAAGTTGCAAAAAACGGTAATCAGTGGGGTGCATATAAAACAGCAGCCGGAACATCAAAAATGGCTCAGTTTCAGTCCGCAGGTCCATTGAGTGTAACCGGTACTACAACATTACCCGTTAACATAGTTGCGATCGTAATGGCAGTTGCCTTATATTCCCTTGAGAAACAATTGAGCAACATTGCCGAAACGCAGAAAGAAATTCTCTCTTTTCTCGAAACAGAAAAAGAGTCTGAAATTGAAGCTGATGTTGAAACTCTTTCAAACATTATTAATAAATATAAGCACAATTGGGACAATGAACAGTTTATCATAAGTAATCACAAGATGGTTGTTGATATTCAAAGAACAGCAAGAAAACATATGATTTCATATCAGAAAAGAGTCAGAGATGAGATAAAGGATAAAAAGCTGTTGGTTTTACAATCAAAAATCAAAACCACTCTTGATGAAATGATAAAAGACTTCAAGTATTACAGGCTTTCCTTGTTTGCTTTCTCTATGTCATCGTTGATTGAAATAATGTTAAGCGGTAACTTTAAAGAGGAAAACATCCTTGCAATTAAAGAAGAAATACAAAAATTAGCATTCGATTATAGAGAGGTCTTTGAAGAATGCTCTGTGTATTTGGAGAAATTGGAAAAATCATCAGTTGAGTCAAATGTCTTAAAAGGTGTAAGTGCAACAAGTAAAGCTGTTGGTAAATTTATTGGCAGTATTCTGAAAATCAAAGACGGACAGATTGATGAGTTCCTTCAAGATAGCGGAGAGCATATTAAAGAAAAAGCAATTGCTATAGAAACTGATAGCATATCCGTTTTTGCAGAAATGAGCAATCCGGGAACAAACCTGTTTACCGAAAAAATGGATGATATGATTACTATATATAATCATACAACCGATATATGCTTTGATAGTAATAACATTTATCTTATAGCTAATTAACATATTGAAATCAGGTGTAATAGAAGTATGGAAGAAATTATTAAGCATGGTAGAAGTTTTATATGGGATCTGGAAATTGACAGTTACAAAGATGTATATATTGATGATTTCTATCAGGACACAATCATTGATTTTGAGTATTTACATTGTGAAGAAATGTATACAGGTATAAACAATCTGCGCCGTTATGAGAATTCTACGTGGATAATTTCTGTTCCAATAAGATGTGATATAGATAAAACTTTATTGAAAAATGCCTGCAAAGAATTGTCACTTAATAGTGATTTCCTTGTGAGTTATTATATTTCGGGCGAACAATATTACGATTCTGAAATAACTGTTTTAATCAACAATAATATGAGCATTTTTGATGCATTTAACTATGCAATCACAAAAAGAGATATCGTAATAGATTATACCTGTTCGTTAGAAAACAAAACCTTATCAAAATTAGTGAGACAGCAAGTAGCTAACAAACTTCCAATTTATTCACGGGCAATGAAAAAAGTGGAACTGGAACTATCTAATTTTACAACAGATGAAAAAATAAATGCCAATAAGATTATTGAAATTTCTTCCCGTGTGAAAACACCTAACAGCATTCAAGAAAAAGTTTATCGAAAAAGCATAAGTCAATTTGAAATATTTGAGAAATTTGATGATATTGCGGGTGTACGCTGTACTTGTGAATTTTTAAGCGATGTATACGATGTTTTAGAATATATAAAGCAAAACCCTCTCATTAAAGTTTTATTTATTGATGATAAAATTGAAACACCCTCAGAATCAGGTTATAGAGGAATTCATATAATTGTAAGCACAGATGTTTATTTTCAGGGGACATTGTATGAAAATATAAAAGTTGAAATTCAATTAAGAACTGCGTTTCAAAATGCTTGGTCTATGAAGACACATCAATTAACATATAAACGCGAAACTGATATTTCGGATGATATATCAAAAACAATGCGTATGATGAGTGACTCATTAAAAGAAGCTGATGAGGCCGCACAACAAATAAAAGAAACTTTACGAAAAACTTGATTAACAGTAATAGGTGTGAATTTTTATAACAATTACTCTTGTAGTGTTTTTGTATATCCACACATTCGACAAAACACAGACCTCCTTGTAAAATGGTATTACCAAATACAAGGAGGTCATTTTTATGTTCAATAAGAAAACCAAACTGAAGCTCACGGATTTTGAATGTAACTTGTTAATCAACGGAATGAACGAGTTTCGCAATATGCTTCTCGCAGAGGGCATAACCACAGAGGATGTTGACGACCTGCTCATTAAAATCATCAGCAAATCCGAGAGATAAGGGGTGATACCGTGTCAGACTTTATTGAGGATTTTTACTACGGAAACATCGAGCCGCAGGAATGTACCACCGAACTGACGGCAAAGGTCAAAAAGAGCCTGAGCGACCTTTCAAGCAAGGAAGAACAGCTGACATCAATACTCGCTGACAAAGAGAAAGAGCTGTTTATCAGCTATGCAAATTCCTACACCAAGTTTTTGAGCCTTTGCAACGCAGACAGCTTCACCGTCGGCTTCAGACTCGGAGCAAGATTTACATACGATACTTTTATTGACAACAAGAAAGGATGAATGAAATGAATATAACTTACCGCACAGTAGGCGATTATAAAATCCCGAATATCACACTTTCGCCCGAAGACAGCAAGCCCATCGGCATATGGGGCATTGTCCGCCGTGATTATCTCCTGCATAACAAAAGCGTGCAGTTCAATATAATGCTTATGAACGGCACTCTGTTTTCTCACCTTGCCGAAATCGACAGTCAGGCAGAGGAAATGTTCTCTCGGCTGGTTGAACAAATGGCAAATGCCGAAGGCATCACCGAACAACTTAAAGAGCAAAACCAACTCGAATGGGTACAGCGAATGAATAACATCCGCCACCGCGCCACTGAAATCGTAAACGCAGAACTTATATATGTATAAACACTAAAGCCGCCCGATTATCTCGGACGGCTATTGCTTTACTCTGCAACCTTGTATTTAGTTCTTGTTCCGTATTTGACCGATGTAAGAAGTCCGAGCTTTTCAAGTTTGAGAACAAAGCTGCGGATTGTTGCATAAGCGGCATTACCAAAGTCTTTTTCAAGCTGTTTAGTTGAGAATTCTTCTGTTCCGTAGCACGAAATAACAAACTGCCACAATGCAACTTCCTTTGAGGTGAGTTCGCCCGACTTTACCGCTTCATCATAAGCTGAAAGGGTATCCGTTGAGTTGTTCATCTTGTTGTAAACGTTTTCAATAAAATAAAGCACAAACGGTGTTACATCGATTACACCGCTGAATATTTGGTTATCTTCAACCGCCGAAAACGCATCATAATATGCCTTGCGGCTTTTTTCAATCAAACCCGAAAACGGAATGAAGAGAGCTGACTGATAACCCTTTTGAATGAGAAACCAAAGATGCATTAACCTTGCCGTTCTGCCGTTGCCGTCAAAATACGGATGAACATAGGCAAAATAAAAATGAA
>JAZNFD010000037.1:0-12551 GCA_045588975.1 Acutalibacteraceae bacterium
GATTTGAAAATTTTTTGATTTTTTTTGAAAAAACACTTGATTTTTAATTTAAAGTATGTTATAATACTATATGTTGTTTGTCGCAAGGACAAATATGCGCTGTTAGCTCAGCCGGATAGAGTGTTTGGCTACGAACCAAAAGGTCAGGGGTTCGAATCCCTTGCAGCGCGCCATAAAAAGAAGTGATTTCGAAGAAATTGCTTCTTTTTTGTTTTTTTGTGATAAATGGGATTCGAAGGACGAGCGGTACAGAGCAACAGTCCGGTGGACTGTTGTGACCGCGAGCGACCAAGCCGCCGCAGCGGCGCGAATCGAATCCCTTCGGGCGGGCCAAACAGCGCCTCTTGCGAGGCTAAGATAAGAGATAGTATTGAATAAATAATAGATAATAGTGAACGTAGAATGTCGGGCGCTGTTTGTATTATTATCTTTTCTTTATTATCTCTTCTCTATTATCTCAACAAAGGAGAACGCAGTATGTTTACTAACAATTTTTAAAAAATAATATAAGTTGTTTTAGCAATACTTGTGGTGGTTTGGTTATTACTTTACTTTTTGAGCAGTGTAATTTATCAATATAGCGAACTGTACGATTATACTGCATACAATGACACAGAATTTGGTTACTCAAGATATAATTCCGAGGGTATAGAAGTCGCTTGGAATTTAAAAGAAAAGAATAGTCGCAAGGCTTATGTTGAAAATATTTCCTGCTGTTATATAGATGAAGATATAGCTTATTCGGGGATTGGTTTGCTTTCTTAAATGAAATATTAAATTAAGAATGGGGAAGAAAAATGAAAAAATTTTTTAAATTTATTTTAACGGTTACTGTGTTGATTACCGTTGCGATATTCACGGGAGTCTGCGCGAATGCCGTGAGCTATAACTCTGAGTTGCAATATCAGAGTGAAAGCAGAGTTGTTATCTGGAGCAAAAATGAATACAAAGGAAGCAGTCAGCAGTTTGGTATCGGTGAATATCCGTCTTTTGATTTAAAAGTAAGAAGTATAAGCGTGCCTCAGGAATATGTTGTTTATGCTTATTCCGAAGAGAATTTCGGCGGAGAAGAATATGTTTTAAAGGACAGCGTTGAAAAGCTTTTTGAGATAAGTGTGCATAACGGAATTGTATATTATAAAGGTATCAGAAGCATCAGGGTCGGTCTTATCGAAAGCGATGCAATCGACATTTCGGAGCTTGATGACGAAAAGAAAAATCTGATTATGACAGACTATGCGCCCCGCATTCATATGGCTCAGGATGACCCGTACAAAGCAGTTTCAATGGAGTGGACTTTTGAGCATTTTGACCGTGTAATGGATTCTGACGGCAATTCACGTCTTGTGATGAAGGAAAAGATTGACGGTCCGTTTGATATCTGTGAAACGTTTTACGGAGATCAGGAAACAGCGGCTGCCTATGCTTTCTGGGTAGAAAAAGAAAATAATTATATAGATATTGTATACTTTATATATTGCTCTTATGATAGCGGCAAATATATATGGCTGGTAAATAATATGGTCGGAGGCCATCCGGGTGATTGGGAGCAT
Source organism: Acutalibacteraceae bacterium (assembly GCA_045588975.1). GTDB lineage: Bacteria > Bacillota > Clostridia > Oscillospirales > Acutalibacteraceae > CAG-177. The sequence goes on from JAZNFD010000037.1 coordinate 1,554, forward strand.
TTCACTCTGCGTTTTCTGGTGTATGAGGAAAACGGAAAGAAATATATGCGTCCTGTCAAAACTGCATTTGCCGCACATACATTTGCGGAAATTGAGCCGTGGGAGAATTTGGAAATGTACGATGAAACCCATTGCACGATTTACTGTGCCGCAGGTACACACGGATTATATCCCTATACGGGCACTTATGTTTATATGAATCTTGTTGTTGTTCAGCTTAAGGATGTGTGCACAAAAGGCGAAGCATGGGATCTTTGGCTGCCGGGCAAGCTTGAAACCTTTGAGCTTGTTCCTGACGAAAGTTGCAGAGCGCTTGCCGGCTCAAAGTGGGCTTCCGCTTTTGATTATGATGTTGAAAACCCCGACAGTCTTGCAACTTTATATTGGGGCAACGAAGCTTCTTATCCGCCGTTTATGAACGGCGGCCCTCAGGGACCTCAGTTTAAAACCGAAATGACAAGCAAATACAGTTTCAAGTGATTCGGATATCAGATTTTTTGAAGGGAAAAACAATGAAAAACAAATCGACTTTGGTTTTTACCGGTGATATAGGTTTTGACAGATATATGTACGGAAAGTGGGACGACAGCGAGCTTATTTCCGATGAAGTGCTTGATTTTCTGCACAGCGCCGACCATGTTATAGCGAATGTTGAGGGCCCCGTTGCACCTGTTGAGCAGAACACAACAAAAGACGGAGTTCAGCAGCTTCTTCATACCATTGACCCTGAAGCCGTGAAGGTTCTCAGGAATATGAATGCCGATATCTGGAATATCTGCAACAATCATATTATGGATGCGGGAGAATACGGAATCAGGACAACCCTTGAAACAGCTGCCGAAAACGGTGTCAAGACCATCGGTGCGGGAATGGATATTCATGAGGCGAGACGTCCCGTTATCCTCGATGAAGCGGGCGGAATCGGAATGTTCGGTGTCGGATATCAGCGTGCCTGCAGAAAAGCTGATGAAAACAAGGCAGGCTGCTACAGCTGGAGCGACCTTGACGAGATTCAGAATACCATAAACGAAATCAAAAAGAACTGCCGTTGGTGTGTGGTTGTTGCTCACGCAGGCGAGGAATTCACTCCGCTTCCGTCACCCTATACAAGAGAGCGTTACCGTTTGTATCTCGAAATGGGTGCGGATATTGTTATCGGCCATCATCCTCACGTGCCGATGAATTATGAAACGGTAGGGGATAAGATAATATTCTATTCGCTCGGTAATTTCATTTTTGATACAGACTATCAGCGCTCGCAGTTCAATACGGAGTTCGGTCTGCTTGTGAAACTGAATTTTACCGAAACCGAATTTTCGTGGGAGCCGATGGGTCTTGAAATTCTCAGAGGACCCGAACACGTTGTAAAAGCGGAGCTGCCGAGAATCTTTGTTGATGTGCAGGAAGAGGAATTCAATCTTCTTTCGCCGCTTTCGGCAAAGATGCATATTGCTGCAACGAAGCGTCAGATGACCTATCTTAACCCCGCACGCTTCAAGGATGCAACCGAAGAAGAATGGGCGGAGCATTTTGCCGAGCCGCTCAGGACGGGCAGAGTTCCGGGCGAAACGCTTGATTTCTTCATTCTTTGTCCGCTTGCCGAAAAGGCAGAAACGGGAGAATGGAAAAAGAGTAAGCTCGAGGATGTCAAAAATTATATACTTGAGCAGATGTGATTAACGGGTGCTTTTGCACCCGTTATTTTTATAATTTCTTAATAAAACCTTAAAAAAGTCTTAATGCTTTACCTTCTTGAATATTAGAATTTGTTTTTCTACAATATAATCGGTAAATGAAAATTTTACCAAAAAATATTTTAGGGGGACTTATTATGAAAAGGAAAGTCTTATCAATTTTTTTGTGTTTCGTTATGATTCTCACGGTCATTCCGATGACTGCGTTTGCGGATGACGAAAGCACAAGAACGGTTTGCGCATCGGGCACCTGCGGTGCGCAGGGCGATAACCTCACCTGGACACTCTATGATGACGGCGAGCTTGTTATCAGCGGCGAGGGGGAAATGGCGTTTTACCACACAACTGAAAAAGGATTGGCGGAATCGTCTCCGCTTGTTCCGCCTTGGTATGATTATTTTGGTGATATCAGGGTGATAACTGTTGAGGAAGGTGTTACAGGTATCGGTAACGAAGCATTTAAATCCTATCCGAGACAGTATTACAGAGTTAATCTGCCGAAAAGCCTTGAATACTATTATTTCGGGGCATTTTCATCTACTCATGCAGATGGCTCTGCTCTTGCCTGCAGTTATGCCGGCACGGAGGCAGAATGGAATAAAGTTGAGAAAAGATCGTTATCAGGTTATCGTCTTAATGAAGAACACACTGAAGTTATCGAACTTGAACACAGAAATCCTACTTATGGTCGTGGAATAAGCGACAACGCAAGTGATGATACCTATTACAACGGCGAAGACCCTGAAATCTATTGCAGAATTGTTAAACACGATTCGGGAAGCAAGCTTGAAAAAAACGAAACCGCAGAATTTCATATCAGATATTATCCCGGCGAACACACGGGTGCAAAACTTGAGTGGAAAACAGAGGGCGACGGTTGTGCTATAGAATATACCGAACATTCTGCATCGGGTATTCCCACAGAAGCACAAATTGTTTCTGTTACCCATGGAGATTTTTCGGTTTTTGCCGAGATTGTTGCTCCTGACGGAACAGTGCTTTGCTCTTGTTCGGAAGATTTCATTTCATATGTGCGTGAAGACATGACCCTTATAGAAAAAGCAGAAGAATTTTTCAAAGAAATATTCGGAATAGGTGCAACTTATCTGTATATGTTTAATCTTATAGCGTTCCTTATTGGCATGTCATTTTGGGGATAAGCAATCAGTATATAAAGCTAAAAAGGAGAATACAATATGAAAAAACTGACAGCAATAGCAATATGTTTAGCAATAATTATAACCGCAGTGCCGATTACTGCATTAGCGGAAACAGAATATACCGAAGGATTATATACTTATACTGTCAATGAAGATAATAATGCTGTAATTGTTGCCGCGGATAATTCTCTTGAAGGAAATGTTGTTATTCCCGATTATCTCGGCGGTTATAAAGTGGTCTGGATACATAAGCACTCTTTCAAAAACAACGATAGAGTAACAAGTGTATCAATCGGCAAAAATCTTACATGGATACAGTACGAAGCCTTTGAAGGCTGCATAAATCTTTCGCGATTTATTGTTAACGAAGAAAATGCATTGTTTTCAACGGATGAACACGGTGTACTTTATTCAAAAAATAAAGATGTACTGATATATTTTCCTCCTGCCAACGGAATTGAAAACTACACAATTCCCGATTCTGTAAACAGAATCAGTGCAAAATTTCATGATTGTGGCAGTCTGAAAACTCTGACCATACCGGAAAGCGTGGAGCGTATTGATACAAATTTCAGTCAGTGCATCGCTCTGACCGACATTTATTACGGTGGAATAGAAAGAAATTGGGGTACTATGGACGGCTCTTTGTTCGGACTGTCTGAAACCATAACTGTCCATTTCCGTGAAGAGAATTTTAAAGATAAACTGGAACATGCCAAATATGAGTTTGGTGCATTTATGGGTCCGATTATGTTTTTTGGCTTTTATTTTGTTATTGGTCTTCCGTTTGCACCCATTGCACTGCTTCTTGCGTTTTTGCAGGATTTGGGTTGGATTTCAATCAGTCCGTACTGATAATGATTATGGAGCTCCGATGGAGTTACTTTTAATATTAGCGGAATGGACTGAGTGACAATAAAAAAGCAAAAATTTGCCCACCAAACCGCAGTAAAAATCCGCCTTGATTGTAACATTTTCCGAAATTGTTCAAACAGCGAAAAAACTTGGCGAAATCCCTTGTAAATCAACGGAAAAAGCGTATAATTAAAATCCGGCAAAGCGATTGCTTTGTCGGATTATTATTTGTTTGAAGAGGTTTTGTTATGAACATATTTCAGCCGAAGCTGTTTTCGTCGATCAAGACTTACAGCGGTAAAAAATTTGCTAACGACCTGATTGCGGGTGTCATCGTTGCAATCATTGCTCTTCCGCTTTCAATTGCGCTTGCAATTGCATCGGGCGTTTCTCCCGAAAAAGGTCTTTACACTGCTATTATCGCAGGCTTTGTTATTGCTTTTCTCGGCGGAAGTAATGTTAATATCTCGGGTCCGACAGCGGCATTCGCTACGATTGTTGCGGGCATTGTTGCTCAATTCGGCACAAGCGGACTTGTTGTTGCAACAATTATGGCGGGTCTTATACTTATTATAATGGGTATCTTCAGATTCGGTTCACTCATCAAATATATTCCCGCAACGATAACAACGGGCTTCACCTCGGGTATTGCTCTGACAATAGTTATCGGTCAGATAAAAGATTTTCTCGGTCTCACATTCCCCGAGGGTACTCACGCAGTTGAAACCGTTGAAAAGCTTGAAGCGGTTGCAAAGTCAATCACAACATTCAATTGGCAGGCTCTTGTTGTCGGTGCTGTTGCAATGGCTGTGCTTATTATCTGGCCAAAAATCAGCAAAAAGATTCCCGGCTCGCTTATTGCGGTTGTTGTGGGCGTGGTGATGGTAAAAGCACTTGATATGGAAGTAAACACAGTCGGTGACCTTTACACAATCTCGCGTGACCTGCCTTCATTTTCACTTCCCGCATTCAATTTCAACACGGTAAAACAGCTTCTTCCCAGCGCATTTACCATTGCAATCCTTGCGGGCATTGAATCACTTCTCTCCTGCGTTGTTTCGGACGGAATGATAAACGACAAGCATAATTCCAACACTGAACTTATCGCTCAGGGTGCAGGCAACATCTGCTCGGGTCTTTTCGGCGGTATTCCCGCAACGGGAGCGATCGCAAGAACAGCCGCAAACGTCAAAAACGGCGGACGTTCACCGATTTCGGGTATCGTTCATGCCGCAGTACTTCTCCTTATTCTTGTTGTTCTTATGCCCTATGCCGCATGGATTCCCATGCCCGTTATTGCGGCAATCCTCTTTATGGTTGCCTATAATATGTGCGAATGGCGCAAGTTCGTAAAAATCTGCAGAACCGCTCCCAAGAGTGACATTCTTGTTCTTGTTGTGACGTTTGTGCTGACCGTTGTATTTGATCTCGTTGTTGCAATTGAGGTCGGTATGCTCATTGCGGTTGTACTCTTTATGAAGAGAATGGCAGACGTTGCAAATGTCAGAACATGGACTTCACACGGCGAAGATATTTCGGCAGACAGCGAAAGAATGAAGGTTATTCCCGACCACACCGAGGTTGTTGAATTTGAAGGCCCGATGTTCTTTGCTTCGAGCGAAAAGTTCAGCTCAGTTTCCTTTAAAGACGGTGTAAAAACCGTTATTCTCAGGATGAGAAACGTTCCCTCACTCGATGCAACGGCAATGGAAGCGCTCTATGCAATTTATAATGATTGCAGGGAAAACAATCTCACACTCATTCTTTCACACACAAACGAACAGCCTCTTTCGGTTATGAAAAAAGCAGGATTCTACGATGAACTCGGCGAAGAGAATTTCCTGCCCAATATCGACGAAGCTCTTGCATATGCTGAGAAGCTTTAAAAAATAAATATGGAGAGAGAAAAATGATTTCAGAGGTTTTTTACCGTATCTTCCGATTCTTTCCCGCACTTTTTTCGGTTTTGTTTGCCTTGGGTTCCGTGTTCTCTGCAAGTCTTGAAAGTCTTGAAGCGGACGCAGCTGCTCAGGTTGATCGCATAGGCGAGCTTGTGCAGGCTTACTCGAGCGGAGAAATCGAACCCGTTGATGAAAACTCTTTTTTTGAAGGTGACCTTGATGCTGAGCTTGAAGCGGGTATAAAGTTCAATGAAATGAGCTTCCTCGGCACTCACAACAGCTACCAGACCGCCGCTACAGATGAAACAAAGAAACTTTACGGATATCTTTCTGATCTTACATTCGGTATTTATGATGATGCCGCTATTGAATTTGAGAACGAAACACTCACTGAGCAGTTGAATTGCGGTCTGCGAAGCTTTGAAATTGATATCGAAACCTTTGACCGTGACGGAGATATTTCGTTCACCTGTATGCACAGTCCGTATTTCGAAATGTCAACTTCGTGCTATGACTTTTCTCTGATGCTCAAGGAGGTTGTAATGTGGTCGGATAACAATCCCGACCATCTTCCGATAACAATTATCATTGAGCCGAAGAGGCTGTTTATTCCTCTTGAGGATATGAAATATTTCAATTTTGATTACGCTCTTGCGCTTGACGAAACGCTCAGAGAAGGTCTCGGCGAAAAACTTTTCACCCCTGCGGATATGCTCAGAGATTATGAATCGTTCGGCGAAATGCGTGCGGCGGATGATTGGTGCAAAGTCAAGGATATGCTCGGGAAGGTTGTAGTTCTTCTTCACGACTGCGGCGTTACCGAGAAATACATAAACATTGATAAATCAATAAAAACTCAGGCAATGTTCCCCATGCTCAGGGAAAGAGATATTGACCGTGACTGTGCGTCGTTTATTCTTTGCAACAAGCCCGAGAAACTTCTGAAAATCAAAGAAGAGGTTATCGGTGAAAAGAAGCTGATGGTACGCACACGTGCGGATCAATTCGGTCAGATAACCGATAAAAAACGTGAAGATGCGCTTGTGAGCGGAGCACACATTATTTCAACGGATTATCCCGTCAGAACGGATACCGGATCAGGCGATTATGTTGTTACGTTTGAAAACGGAGCAACGGTAAGATAAAAAAGCACCCCGCGGGGTGCTTTTTTATGTTATCCGTTATATTTCAGATCCGTTCCTATAAATCCGACCTCTTTAAAATCATCCATATTGTGTCTGATGATGTAGTCGATATAGGATGCAATCATATGAGCGGTGAAAACATATCCCATCGGATTCATATGACCGCCCATAAAAAATTTTTCTTTGAATTCATCGCTGTAAACAGGAGCGTTTTCGTAGAGGTCAAGCACATAGGTGTTGTCAAAAAATCCTGCGATTTCGAAAAGGGCTTTTCTGTGTGCCTGCGATAATTCCTGAATGCGTCTGCTTTCCTCTTTCGGCATGGTTACAAGGAAAAATTTTGCTCTCGGCTGGATTTTTTTGAGTCTCTGAATAATCTGAGCGTAATATCCCACAAAAGTTTTTCTGTTTTGGGTATAATCGTCTTTTATATCTGCAACGGAGCCGATTTCCTGACCCATATTGTGGATATCATTAACGCCGAGTGCGATTATGTAGCAATGGCAGGCGAGCGACGGACTCCAGTATCTCATATTATCCGCAAAGCTTTCGCAATATTCCTTGGCGGTCATTCCGCCTCTTGAAAGGTTTACGCATTCGCTGCCGCACATACGTGCGAGATACTGACCCCACGAATGTTCAAAATAGTCGTGATAACTTTTGTTGCCGTTTTCATCCATGCTTTCAAATTCGCCCGAAGAAAGGCTGTCGCCCACGACGCCGATTTTTCTGAAAATGGCGGTATATCCGCCGTTATGAACAAGGTTTTCAAGCGGCTTTTCGTCTGTTGTGCAGATCATATCGGTAAGTTTCATTTTGTTACCCCCTTTTCTGAAATTTTACCACTTTACGGCAATGATATCAATAGAAACAATTATTTTTCAAAAATATATGTATTTTTCTTGTAATATTTTATATTTTATGAGATAATTAATTATTATTTTTGAGAGGACGGTATTTTATGTCTGAAAAAAGAAGCAGTTTTACCGGCAAGATCGGTTTCGTGCTTGCGGCGGCAGGCTCGGCGGTCGGTCTCGGTAATATCTGGCGATTTCCTTATCTTGCGGCAAAATACGGCGGTGGTATTTTCCTTCTTGTTTATATTGTTCTTGCCGTTACGTTTGGCTTTGCGCTTATGTGCGCTGAAATTGCACTCGGCAGAAAGACGGGTCAGAGCGCAATCGGCGCATTCCGCACGCTTAACAAAAAATATTCATTCATCGGCGTTATTGCGTCAATAATTCCCGTTATCATCCTGCCTTATTATTCGGTTATCGGCGGATGGGTAACAAAGTATCTCACCGTTTTCGTCAGCGGCGGAATGGCTGAAGCGGCAGCAGACGGCTATTTTGAAAGCTTTATCGCAAAGCCGTTTGAACCCATTGGTTGGTTTCTTCTGTTCATCGGTCTGACCGCACTTGTTGTTCTTCTCGGTGTTGAAAAGGGTATTGAGAAGGTCAGCAAGGTTATGATGCCCGTTCTTGTTGTGCTGACTGTTTTTGTTGCGGTTTATGTTCTGTTTATGCCCGGTGCAATTGAAGGACTTATCTATTACGTGAAACCCGATTTCAGCAAATTCTCGGCAACAACCGTGCTTGCGGCTATGGGTCAGCTTTTCTATTCGATGTCGCTTGCTATGGGTATTATGATTACCTACGGCTCATATATGAAGAAAGACGTCAACCTTGAATCATCTGTCAGACAGATTGAAATTTTCGATACTGGCATTGCTTTCTTCGCAGGTCTTATGATTGTGCCCGCAGTTTTCGCTTTCTCGGGCGGTGACGAGGCAGCACTCGGCAAAGGCCCCGGCCTTATGTTTATCACTCTTCCCAAGGTTTTCGAAAGTATGAAGGGCGGCGCAATTATCGGTGCGGCATTCTTTCTTCTCGTTCTTTTTGCAGCTCTCACATCTTCGATCTCACTTATGGAAACCGTTGTTTCAATTGTCAAGGATAAAATCGGCTGGAGCAGAAACAAGACGTGCATTCTTGTGCTTGTTTTCAGCATTCTTCTCGGACTTCCCTCATCCCTCGGCTTCGGTGTATGGAGCGGATTCAGCCTCGGCGGAATGACCTTCCTTGATATGTCCGACTTCCTGAGCAACAGCATTCTTATGCCCATCGTTGCACTTCTTACCTGCATCTTTGTCGGCTATGTGCTCAAACCCAAGGCTATCATTGAAGAAATTGAGCTTACGGGTCCGTTCAAGGCAAAGACACTTTTCACTGTTGTTATCAAATACATCGCACCCGTATGCATCGTTCTTATTCTTATCTCATCCGTGCTTGATGCGCTCGGAATTATGAAAATTTAACGGAGGAATGAATATGAAAAAGATAATCAGTATTTTACTTTCTGTTCTTATGGTCGTTTCGTGTGTTTCGGTTGGCGTTGCCGCTGATAACGACTCCAATCTCAAGTTTGCGGTTGCTTCCGACCTTCACTACAATGTTCCCGAAGAAGAGCTTACCGCAAGCGGTGAAATCAATGACGAAATTTATTGGTATGCTAACCGCCGTGCCGCAATGGAAAACGAAAGCGGATTTATCATTGATGAATTCCTCAATCAGTGTGCGGAAAACGATGATGTTGAATTTGTTCTTATTCCCGGTGATATTGCTGATAACGGAAAGGTCATCACCCAGGAACATCTCGACGTTGCCGCAAAGTTCAAGGCTTTCGAAGAAAAGACAGGCAAGCAGATTTATGTTACCGTCGGTAACCACGATGCAGGTCTCAACTGCGAAACAACATTTGATAAGTTCAAGGAAATCTATCACGATTTCGGTTATGCCGAAGCTCTCACAACAGTTGAAGATAACTGCTCATATACAGCAAACCTCGGCGATAAGTACAGACTCATCTCACTCGACAGCTGCGACTATGACGCATCAACAGAAGATGGTATGACAGCGGAGAAAATTGATTGGGTACGCAAGCAGGCTCAGCAGGCAAAGAAGGACGGCAGATATCCCATCCTTATGATGCACCACAACCTTCTTGACCACCTTCCTCTTCAGAGACTTCTCAGCCACGATTTCATCGTTAAGTTCCACTATTCAACCGCAACTCTCTTTGCCGATTGGGGCATCAAGCTTGTGTTTACAGGTCACGAGCATTGCAGCGACGCAACATCATACACAAGCCCCGCAGGCAACAAAATCTATGATTTTGCAACAACCTCGCTCACTATGTACCCCCTTCAGTACAGAACTTTCAAGCTTACAGAAAAAGCCATCAATTACGCAGTTCAGACTGTTGACACACTCGATACCGATGCACTTTCCGCAACTGTCAGCGGTTATTCTCAGGAGCAGCTTGACCTTATGGAATCAGGCCTTAATGCATATGCAAAGGGATTCCTCAAGGCAGGCGTTCAGTGGAGACTTACACGCTCACTCAAAATGGAGCAGATCGGCATTGCAGAGGGCGAAATCTTCTATAACCTCGTAAACACCGCAGTCGGCGGACTCCGCAAGATTCTCGAGCAGCCTCTCTACGGCGAAGGCGGTATCCAGGAGCTTGCAAAGGAATATAACCTTGACATTCCCGACAGTGAATACGAAACAGGCTGGCAGGTTGCAACAGAGCTTGTTGCCGCACACTATGAAGGCTCGGAGAATTTCCATTTCGAATCAACCGAAATCACAATTTTCCTGCGCCTTGTTGCACTTCTTCTCAAGGATGACCTTGCAACCGTTACCGACGAAGTTTTCCTTGCGGCGGCAAACTCAATCCTCGCCGATCTCGGTACGGATTCAATCATTACCGATCTCACAAAGCTCGGCACACAGATTTTCGGCGGTGTCACTCCGATGGAATATTTCCTTCTTGCGGTTGTTTCGCCTCTTGTTCACGCGTTCATAGTTGATGACGACGGCGTTGACGACAACAACGGTACAATCGAAGGCTACGGCACTTACACATTTGAAGGCAATGTTCAGAACGTTATGGACAGCATCTATAACATCTTCAACAACATTGCAAAGATGCTTTCAACAATTGTTTCCGTTCTCTTCAAAATGATATTCTGATAACAAAAACAAAACCCACCGTGTTCGTGCACTTTTCCCAACAGAATTCAATACGGATGTTGTTTACGCCGAAGGTCAGTTTGACATTGTTAAGCGTAATATTGTACCCGAATTCACTTGGAAAAACCCTTGCAACGCACAGAGAATGCAGGCATTTGTAACCCTTCGTGATGATAAATGCAACCGTGCACTCCTTCTTGCAACAC
>JAZNFD010000038.1:0-6029 GCA_045588975.1 Acutalibacteraceae bacterium
CAGCTTAAGCAACAGCGTACCCGCAATCAGCTATCCCACCGCAGCAACAACAGCCGCTTCCTGGGATCCCGAACTTCTCTATGAAATGGGCGTTGCTCTCGGTAAAAAATGCCTCAAAGAAGAGGTTGGCGTGCTTCTCGGCCCCGGTATCAATATGAAGCGTTCTCCCCTTTGCGGCAGAAACTTTGAATATTTCTCGGAAGATCCCATCCTTGCAGGTGAGCTTTCCGCAGGCTTCATCAACGGTGTTCAGTCAATGGGCGTCGGCACATCGCTCAAGCATTTCTGCGCCAACAGCCAGGAAACCCGCAGAATGACCTGCGACTCCGTTGTTGACGAAAGAGCTCTCCGCGAAATTTATCTCACCGCATTCGAAATCGCAGTCAAAAAGGCAAAGCCCTGGACTGTTATGAACTCCTACAATAAAATCAACGGCTTCCACGGCTCTGAAAACAAGCATACCCAGACTGAAATCCTCCGTGACGAATGGGGATTTGACGGCGTTGTTGTCAGCGACTGGGGCGCAGTAAACGACAGAGTTCTCGGTCTCAAGAACGGTAACGATCTCGAAATGCCCTCATCCTCAGGTTCGGGTGCAAAGAAGATTGTTGAAGCAGTCAAGAACGGTACTCTCGACGAAGCTGTTCTCAACGAAAGAGCACTCAATATGCTCAACCTCATTAAAAAGGCTGTTGACGGCTCAAAGAAAAACTATGCATATAACGATGCAGATGACCAGCCTTTTGCAAGAAAGGTTGCCGCAAATTCGATGGTTCTTCTCAAGAACAACGGCATTCTTCCCCTCAAGAAGAGCGGCAAGGTAGCAGTTATCGGTGAGCTTGCAAGAACTCCCAGATATCAGGGCGCAGGCTCGTCACACATCAACCCCACACAGCTTGACAATGCGCTGGAAGAGCTTCAGAAAGTCGGCTATGACGTTGAGTTCGCACAGGGTTACGAGCTCAAGCAGAAAAAAGCAAAGAAAAACGATGCTCACATCGCTCAGGCTGTTGAGCTTGCAAAGAGATGCGAAAATGTTATCGTATTTATCGGTCTTACCGATGACTACGAAGCAGAAGGCTTCGACAGAACTCATATGAATCTCCCCGATGCACACGACAAGCTCGTTGCAGAGATTCTTAAGGTTAACAAGAATGCAATCATCGTCCTCGCAGGCGGTTCACCCGTTGAAATGCCCTGGAACGACGGCGTTGCAGCTATCCTCAACTCATATCTCGGCGGTCAGGCAGGCGCAGGCGCAGTTGCAGACATCATTTCAGGTGCGGTTAACCCCAGCGGTAAGCTTCCCGAAACATATCCCATGGTCTATGCAGACACTCCCGCAAAGAACAACTTCCCCGGCAACCCCGCATCGGTTGAATACCGCGAGAGCGTTTACATCGGCTACAGATACTACGAAAAGGCAAAGAAAGCTGTCCGTTACCCCTTCGGCTTCGGTCTTTCATACACAACCTTTGAATATTCCGATATCAAGCTTTCCGACAAGTCAATCAACGACACCGACACTCTCACCGTAACAGTCAAAGTCAAGAATACAGGTGCAGTACCCGGCTACGAAGTTGTTCAGCTTTACGTTGCCGATAAGGAAAGCACCATCTACAGACCCGAAAAAGAGCTCAAGGGCTTCAAGAAAATCTGGCTCAATCCCGACGAAGAAAAAGAAATCGCATTTGAGCTTTCAAAAAGAGCATTCGCTTTCTATAACGTAAACATCAACGACTGGTGCGTTGAAAGCGGCGATTTTGACATCCTCGCAGGCGCATCAAGTGCCGATATCAGACTTTCGGCAACAGTCAACGTCAAAGCAGAAGCAGTTGACATCCCCGATTATTCGGCAGTTGCTCCTCTCTACTACACAGGCGATGTTCAGAACGTTCCCGATGAGCAGTTCATCGCCGTTCTCGGCAGAGAGCTTCCTCCCGCAACATATGATCCCAACAGAAAGCTCGGTATCTGCGACACCTTTGAAAGCTGCGCACACACCAAGAACGGTGCAAGATTCTACAAGCTTCTCACCACGGTTATTCCCGCAGGCTTTGCTCAGGCAATCGCTCTCCAGACTCCGTTCCGTGATTTCATCAGCATGAGCGGCGGCGTAATGAGCGAGGATATGGCAGACGGTCTTGTCAAGTGGATCGCAGGCGAAAAGGGCGGTATCCGCAAGATTCTCAAGGGTATTCCCGGTGCAATCGCAGGCATCGGTCCCCTTCTTAAGAACATCTAAACAAAGCTATGGGGCTGTATAAAAACAGCCCCATTCGGATTTGAAAAGGAAAGGCGGAAAAAGAATGAAAGAAAAAAGATTTCCGATCAAGGTGATAAGCATTCTGCTTTCACTCGCAATACTTATTGCATGCATACCTATGGCGGTAAGTGCAAATACCGCTTCGATCCGTTTCGGTGTTGTTACCGATATCCACTATTATCCTGATGTTCTCAAGGGTGACAGAGGCGAAGAGTGGCGCACGTTCGTCAAAAACAAGCACAAAATGTATGACGATAGCAATTCACTCATTTCAAACGCACTTGACGGCGTTATGAGAAATGCCGCCGAAGACGGCGCAACCTACCTTCTTGTTCCCGGCGACCTCACAAAGGACGGCGAGCTTGAAGGCCACAAGGCGCTTGCGGAAAAATTCAGAAAGTTCGAAGCAGAAACAGGCATTCCCGTTTTTGTCGTTCCGGGCAACCACGATATTAACAACAGCAATGCCTGCACCTTCGAAAACGGCACTCAGGAGGATGCAGAGCCCACCTCTCCCGAGCAGTTCAGAGAAATCTATGCCGAATTCGGTTATGATGAAGCCGACAGCGTTTTCGTTCCCGAAGAGGGCAAAAAGGGCGGTATGCTTTCATATGCAGTAACTCTCGGTGAATACAGACTTATCGCTGTTGACACTCTTATGTACAGCGAAGATAACGGTGCAGAGGGCAACGAGCATATGACAGACGGCAGAATTGCCGAAGGTCTCCTGGACTGGGTTGTCGATGAGTGCGAAAAAGCAGAGGACAGCGGTCTGACAGTTATCGGTATGCAGCATCACAACCTCATCCCCCATATGGATATCGAAGAAGCGACATTCTGGCCCTTTGTTGTTCAGGAATGGGAAAAGATTGCGGATGCTTATGCCGATGCAGGTATGCATTACATTTTCACAGGTCATCTCCACACAAACGATGTTGTTTCATACGTTTCGGATAACGGCGAAGAAATTCACGACATCCTCACCCCCACTCTCACAGGTTTTCCCAACAACTACAGAATCGCCGATTTCACAACCGACGGCAAAAACACCGACCTCGATATGAAGCTTGTCGAAATCGATGAATATCAGAACGTTGTTTCGGATGACGGTGTTGTTTACGAAAAGCCGTTCAAATACACCTATTCTTTCGGCAGAACCTTCGGTGAAGGCGGAGTCAAAGCCCTTATTATGGATTCAATCGGTCCGCTGATTACCGATATTTTTGCAGACATCGCCGCTGAGGGCGGTCTTGTAAAATATCTTGCAACTGTCGGTCTTGACCTCGAAGCACTCATCGCAGGTGCACTCGGCACCAACGGTCTTGCTCTCGGCCCCGTTGAGATTCTTACCGTAAGCGGCAACGTTATGGGATTCATTAATGACTTCGGCGCACAGATTGATGAAGTTTACATCAGTCACCCCGCGGAAACTCTCGCAAAAGTTGAGGCAATCGTTGACAAGCTTCTAGCCTTCAAAGTCAGCGACAAGCCCGCAACCTATAACAAAGAGCTTCTCGGCTTCGAAATCAACGAGGAATACTGCACTCTTGCCGATGCAGCAGTTTCGGTAATGCTCAACTTCTATTCGGGTGATGAAGATATCAGCAATATGCCCTGGATTACCGATGCTCTTGAAGGCTTCGACAGCGGCATTCTTGCAGAGCAGTTCTTCAATCTTCTTCTCGGAGTTGTCAAAGATGACCTCGTAAAGAACGAAATTCTCGCAAATCTTGATTTCAACCCCGGTGAACTCTTCCCCAAGGGAACACTTTTCTACGTCTTCGGTGCAATTCTTCAGGAGGGCGTTGAGCTTCTCCTTGGTGGTGACAACAGCTTCCTCAATCTTGTTGAATCCGTGCTTTCAATCCCCTTTGTTCCCGAAGAATACAGCTCAATCGATTCGATTATCAACACACTTCTCGGTGAATACATCACCTTCAGCCAGTATGAAGCCTGGGGCGGCACAATCGCCTGGATGCTCGGCTCTCTTGTGACCGACAGCAACCCCTCCGCAGGCTCAGACAGCAACGTATTTCTTTCATACGACGGCACGGTTGAGGTTTCCGCAACCCAGGATAACTACCGTCTGCCCTCGCAGATAGCTGTTTCGCTCGGCGAAGATTCATCAACCGAAATCAGTATCACCTGGCTGACCAAATACAGCCTTACCGATACGGATATTCAGATTGCCCCCTACAGCGCAAGTCCCGACTTCACCGACGAAATTCCCGAGGGAATAACTGTTACTGCAACGGCTGAACCCATAATCAAAACATATCCCGGTGCAGATCTCGGAATTTTTTCTCTTCTCCCGTTTGAGAAAGAATATACAAAGCACACCGTCAAGCTCAGCGGACTTGAACCGGGTACCAAATACAGCTACCGCGTAGGTAATGCGGATTACGGCTGGTGGAGCGATGCAGGCGTTATCACAACCGCAGAGGGCGGCGACGATGCGTTCACATTCTTCTATCTCACCGACCCGCAGGCACAGCGTCAGGATCAATACGAAAGATTCGCAAACGTTATCGAAACAGCAGTCAAGACCTATCCCGACGGACGCTTCATTGTTTCCGCAGGCGATCAGGTTGACGCCGGCGAAAATATCAAGCACTGGAGATATCTCCTTAATTCAACTCCCGCACTCCGAAATCTTCCCTTTATGCCCACAACGGGTAACCACGAGGACGAAGGCGCTGTTATCACCGAAAACTTCGTTCTTCCCAACGTTCCCGAGCAGGAGCTTGACACAGGCGTATATTATTCATACGATTATAACGATGTTCATTTCACCGTACTCAACACCAACGATGACGAAGATGATAAGCTCAGCGACGCACAGATTGACTGGATGAAGAATGACATCAAATCAAGCGATGCAAAGTGGAAGATAGTTGTACTCCATAAAGCTCCCTACTCCAACGGCTCACACTATGACGACAGCGATGTTGAGGGCTTCAGAAAGCAGCTCGGCGCACTTCTCCCCTATCTTGGAGTTGACCTCGTTCTTCAGGGTCACGACCACGTTTATCTGAGAACCGACGTACTCAATGCCAACGTTGTTATGCCGACTAAGGAAGGCACAGCTACATACAACGGACTTGATTACAACGTGAAATATGACCCCAGAGGAACAATTTATTCAATCTGCGGCACTTCGGGCGTCAAGGTTTACCACACCAAGGATGTTGCGGCAACCGACGAAAAGTTCCCGAGAGCAGAAGCTCTTGCAGACGTTGAAAATTCAATGTTCTCCGCAATCACCGTTGACGGCAACGCACTTTACTACAACGCATATCAGGTTGACGGCGATGAGGCAGTCAGAGTTGACAGCTTTGCAATCGAAAAGAGCGGCGATAACTCAGACAAGAATGACGGCTTTGCAAGCGAAATCATCGAGGATCTCCTCACAAATTTCAGCTTCGGCGGTCTCTGGAAACTCGTCAATTCCGTAATGGAAATTTTCGGCAGAGTTATGAAACTCATCTGGAGCATCTGATAAAAACACCATAGGTAAAGCGGTTTGCATCGGGTTGATGCAAACCGCTTTTGTTTAATAATTCAATATTCCGTCTATCGCCAAGAAACCGACTACGATTACTTCGAATATCGCAACGGCAAGCAAAACATATTTGATAACCTTTTTAGCAATTGCTCCGTCATCAACTTTCCGAACTTCCGCACCGCATTCAGGGCAAAAGTTCTTCTTATCTCCGACCTTTATGCCGCACGAGCCGCATTTGAGGGTTGCCTTTTTGATTCT
>JAZNFD010000039.1:0-5247 GCA_045588975.1 Acutalibacteraceae bacterium
TCAAGGGGCTTTGAATCTTTAAGCCCTCTGTAGCAAAAAAGATTCTGCATTTCGGGCAGATGAATGAGTCTGCCGGGCTGCACGTCTTGACCCGAGGGAATTTTATCCCTGATGATTCTGTCGAGCTTATCGAAATCAACGTGATTGAATCCGAGGTCAACCGTAAGCATACCGCAACCGATATCCACGCCCACGATATTGGGTATAACCCGTTCGCCGAGGTTGGCTGTGAAACCTATAACACAGCCTGCACCTGCGTGGACATCGGGCATGATTCTGATTTTACAGTCTTCAACAAAGCTCTGATTGCATAGCGCTTCAAGCTGTTCGGCTGCTGTTTCATCAATTGTATCAATAAAAACCTTTGCGATATTGAATTTTCCGCCGATAGTTAACAAAATATTTCTTCCTTTCTGTATCCCAGCGGCGGAGAAAAC
This sequence comes from Acutalibacteraceae bacterium, assembly GCA_045588975.1. Classification (GTDB taxonomy): domain Bacteria; phylum Bacillota; class Clostridia; order Oscillospirales; family Acutalibacteraceae; genus CAG-177. The sequence goes on from JAZNFD010000039.1 coordinate 438, forward strand.
TCACGCCGCTATTATTTTATATCTTTCGCTGCCGATGATATCCATCATCACCTTGTAGGGTGAGAGTGTGCCGTCGGCAACCATTGAGAATATCGCGGGAGTGCAGCCCGAAACGAGCGCAACACCCTGCTCGTTCTGCTTTACGGGCTGGTGCATATTTCTGCTCTCAACGTTCCAGAAAACAACACGGGGAAGCTCATAGCCGTTTTCTTCAAATATCTTCTTGGCATATTCGAAGTTTGTAAGGTCTGCATCCTCCGCGCAGCAATCGAACTCCATATCTGTTATAAAATACAGAGTCGAAGGCAATTCGGACTGAGGCAGATTGTTCTTCACAGCCGCATTGAGGATAAGCTCAAACACCTTCTGAACGTTGGTATTTGCAACTTCGTTGAAGGTTTTGCAATAATTCACCTTATCCAAAAGGCTTTCGCCCTTAATCTCGACAAGCTGAGGATTTTCTGAGAATGTGATAAAATGATTTGCAAACATACCCTTGTTTCGTTCTGCAAAGTAAATGCCGAGCGACATTGCGACAGTGATGGGTGCAACGGAGCCGTAGCAACTGTACATCGAGCCTGAGCCATCGACAACCGCAAGAGCATTTTCACCGTTTGTGAAATCCTCAAGGTTTTTCCACGCAGCTTCGATGCTTTCATCCTTAATGGGATTGTCGTAGTATCCGTATGAGAGATAACGTCTGACAAGCTCATAGGGCATAAGGGTTGCCGTGTTCATTTTCGCTTCACCGTTTGCAACCTTCTGAAGATATTCGCAATAGCGCTCACCGTCATTGCGTCTGAAGGCTGCACGGTATTTGATCATTGCCTTTGAAGGCTGTTTTGAATAATCAAATGTATAATCTTTTTCACGGAGATTATTTTCGATTATTTTGATTTTCGCGCGGAGCATCGAAAGAGTTTTACGGTATTCCTTGTCTGTTGTGCCAAGCAACTTGATAAGGATTTTTGCATTTTTAACCGTTTCTTTGTCCGATGTATTAACGGAAGGAAGCCACTTTGCAAGCAACGAAACTTCGCCGTCGGAAGCTGTAGCTTCAACATCCTTTGCAAGCTGAACTCTGATGAAATCAACCATAGCCTGCTGACAGGGTGTGCCGATAAGCACAAGCAAATCGTCGAATCTGCCGTAATCAGCAACATAAGGAATATTCTTCTTTACGGATTCGGGATAATTTACCGCAAGCCATCTGAAAAGGGTGCGAAAAACGCGACGTTCACCGAGTCCGCCGCGTACATCTCTTGCAAAGAACAGAATTTTCATCGCAATATCGGGAATTTCAGCGAATGCTCTGACAAAGCGTGTGATAATCTCTTCTTCAGTTCTGCCGCGGATTGCACCTATTGTACCAAAAAGATCAAGGCAATCTGAACCGGTTGAACGATATGTAGCAGCACCGTTTTCGGTGTAGGTAATATTCGCTTCGTTTTTAAGGTAATTCAACATTGAAAACCCCTCCTTAAGATAATTTACAGTTCAAGAAAACAAGACACCGTTTTATTTCCGAATCATTAATTGTGCTGTTGGTGTCTTTATGATTTACAAGGCACATTATGTTGCTCGGGCTATGAACCCGAGGTCCGTATCTCCAACTGATTTGCTGTTTGTGCCTTTCACAATTGCGATTATACATCGAACAAATCGGGAAATCACGGAAAAAAAGTTGCGAACTTGAACGAAATCAAGCCCGCAACAGTTAAAATTCAATGTTTTTTTGTAATAAAAGCCGCTCGATTATCAGATTCCTGAAGCTTTGAGGCTCTTTAACCTCAACAAGAGGGCCGAAGGACAAAAGCCTGATAACCAGCTCAGTTTCATCCGATGAGTCATAATATATTTTGACCTTATATTTATTGTCATCAAGCCGCTCGGCTTCCTTTTTGAAGTGTGCAAAATGAAGCATAACCCTTTCAAGGGAGTTCCTTTCATCCGTAAGTTCAAGAATAAAATATGTTTCGCCGTCAAGGACGGTATCCTCTTCGCCTTCGTAAGCATCGCCGATAACGGTACATCTTTCAACACCCGAAAGATTGATGAAAGTTCCCTTCCTGCAGTTGCGCAGCAGCACGCGGAATTTATCATCCTTTTCGGAATATTCGAGCTTATGCGGGTCGCCTTCCATCAGAACAAAATGACCCTTGCTTCCGTAATAACGGATTTTCAGGCGCTTCTTATTCTTGATTGCCCAAAGAAAAACTCTGAAATTTTCGATATAGGTATTATCTTCGAAAGTGTCACCATTGTTGTATTTATCAAAAACAACGTAATCATAGGGAGTAAAAAGCGGTTCAATATCGCCAAGGAAATCAAAATTCACATCAAAAAGCTTTATTCTCGGGTCAAGACTGATCGCTTTGAGCCATCTTTTCTGAAGAACCGTCAGCGGCATTGAGGGCTTATGCTCAATCGGAGTTGATAATTCTTCATCGAGAAGCTGCCACTTGCCGCTTTTCAGCGAAGGGATAATCGTCAGAAAGCTTTCGGCAAAGGCTTTTTCATTGACGATTTCCGTCATTCTTTTCTCGGTAAGTTCACCTTTGACGGCTTCTGCAAGGATTGCCGCAACAGCATTATAATAGCTGCCGTAAATCTCGTGAAAAAGCATTATTTCTCACCTCCGATTATGTACATACGATAAAGGTCGGTCATATCCATTCTGAAGCGGTTTTCCACAAGCTTGTTTGACATTTCAAGAGAGGTTATGCGGCAGATGAAGGTGCGAATCCACGGCAACATCTCGTTTGAATCATAAACATCAGCCATAAACTTCGCTGTATTTCTATCAATCATTTCAACCGTACCGCATCTTTTTTCACGCATAAGGCGTTTGTAAATGTGTTGCTCGTCGTTGCCGATATGAACGGTGAATTCGACGTGTTCAAGCTGACTTTTACCTCTGTAACCGACGCTCCACATATTCTTTTCAATTTCTGCAAAATTCTCCCGCAAAGCATCAAATTCATCGCATTCATCAAGAGGTTTTATATTGCTGATATAATCAAGCCTGAACATCTTGAAACCGCAGAACGTTTTTGAATATGACGCAAGATATCTTCTGCCGCTCTGAACGCTGACAAATATCCTGAGCGGCAAAACGGTTTCTTCCTTTTCACGGTCATACCTTCTGGGATTGTTGGTAAGACTTACCCACCGTTTTTCACTTATTGCTTCAAAAAGTCCACATAAAACTTCGCTTTCAAGAGCATGGGTTATGTAATGATGCTTGAAAGAAAAGCATTCATTTTTATTTTCGGTTTTATCCAGCATATAGCTGCCGATAACTCCGCAAAGACCCGATTCAGCAAAAAACTCAAGTGCGGCAGAGCATAAAGATATATCCGTTTCTTCAGAACGGGAATAATATGATTTCTTGCCTTCTTTTCTGCATTCAAGCAAACCGAGAGAAACATATTCCTTAAGCTTTTTGCGCACGGTTGATTCATCAAATTCCATCGGATTTTCAAAGCAGAGAAGATAATCGGAAATGCTGTCATTTATCTCCGAAAGAGTCAGTTCGATATCCGATGAATGAAGAATATCAAAAAGAATGAAGTGCAGAGTTATGTCGCCGTCGGTGAAGCTTTTTGATCTAAAAACATCGTAAAGCGGGTTGCGGCTTGATGAACGGCTGTCAATTGAAAGAAAAACATTCTTGCCGCTGTCGGTCTGACGGAAGCCCATATAATCGCCGAGCCAACTTTCGATTCTGCGGCGCTCGTTATCATAGGAACGGGCGCTCTTTTTATCGTATTCATCTCTGCTTTTGAAACCGTAAACGTAAAATTCTCTCATGTAGTCACGGATTTTTTCAAAATTCTTTATAAGCTCCGAATATGCCATTCATCTCACCTCCGTATTTTTATCATTTATAAAATTATATAAATGACATATTATAATATCCTCTCAAATGCATTTTATCACAAATTCGACAATTTTCAAATAATAAAAATATAATAAAAGAAATATTTATTAATTATATTTCTTCCGTTGAAATCGGTTGCTTTTGGTTGTATAATTATAACATAAAAAAGCAAAGGAATTCAGTTATGAAAAATTTATCGGTAAATCAGATACTCAATGCAAGTTTCAAAATCCACAAAGAAAGTCCCGTTCTGAAGCCTTGGGGCGGATCATTTGTGGTTGCCGACCCGTCTGTACTTACGCCCGACATCAGCCACGACGGACGGTGGCATATGTTTTTTCACACCACATTCGGATTATACCGTTGCTCAGGCGATGACGGTATACATTTTGAAAATCCGCAGAAAATAACAGGCAGGGCAATGCGACCGAACATCAACCGCATAAACGGCAGATATTATCTTTTCTTCGAAAGAACAAGACCGCTTATTTTCAATGCTCTGAATGTTGTTAATCTCGCTAAATGGAAATCGGAAATTTATGTTGCCGAAAGCGATAATCTTACGGAATGGGCAAAACCCGAACCCGTCATAACAAACACACGGGATTATGAAAAAAGCGACAGGGGAACGGAAATCTCAAATCCGTTTCTTTTGCAGGAAAACGGTATTAACCGTCTTTATTATTCCTGCGGAATGACATTCATCAAAGACTGCGGATTCTGCGAGCCTACTCATATCAGCTATGCGGAAAGCAACAGAATCACGAACGGCTATGTTTCGGCTGAAAAGCCCGTTATATCGCCCGATAAAAGCAATCCGTATCTCAATCTTTGCAGCGGCTGCCTAAAGATATATAAACTCAGCGACGGCTATATCGGAATCCAGAACGGCATAAAGTCGGATCGTAGCCATGTCGTTCTGTGAGC
>JAZNFD010000040.1:0-2137 GCA_045588975.1 Acutalibacteraceae bacterium
GGACCAGGGTTACTGGCCCGAAAGCCAGCTCACTCCCCCTACCGATGAAGCAATGATATTCGACATCGAAAAGATGAGAGACCTCGGCTACAATATGCTCAGAAAGCATATCAAGGTTGAGCCTCTCCGTTGGTATTATCATTGCGACAGACTCGGAATGCTCGTGTGGCAGGATATGGTCAGCGGCGGTGAATATGTCGGTCAGATTATTGCAGGCATTCTTCCCAACATCAATGTTCACATTAAGGACAATATGTATAACAGCTTCAAACGAGGCAAACCCGAATGGCGTGAGGAATTCCGTCAGGAGCTTTGGGGTATGATAGATAACCTTTATAACAGCGTTTCCATCTGCTGCTGGGTTCCTTTCAACGAAGGCTGGGGTCAGTTTGACGCAAAGGAAATCGGAAACAAAGTCAAAGAGATTGACCCGTCAAGATTCGTTGACCACGCAAGCGGATGGCATGACCAGGGCGGCCCCGATTTCAGAAGCATGCACAGATATATAATCCCCGTAACTCCCCCGTTCAGATATGAACTCAAGGGCAGGCCCTGGGTTCTTAGCGAATACGGCGGTTACAGCTGGAACATCAAAGGCCACGTCTGGAATGCCGCAAAATCCTTCGGATATATTATGTATTCAGACAGCAAGAAGCTTTCCGCCGCATACAAAAAGCTTCACGAAAAGCAGATTATTCCTCTTATCAAAAAAGGTCTTTGTGCAACGGTTTACACTCAGGTCAGCGACGTTGAATTTGAAGTTAACGGAGTTTACAGCTATGACCGCGAAGTGCTTAAACTTGACAAGGATATGGTTATCGAAATCAACAGCAAGCTTACTTATTAAAAAGAAGCAGGTGATATTATGGCATCAACCGCAAATTCCAGAACAAGGTTGCTTTGCCTTATCGAGATTCTCACTACTTATTCCGACGTTCAGAACATTCTGTCCGCAGAGGAAATCTGCGAAAAGCTCGCTGAATACGGATATGCTGTCACTAAAAGAAGCGTGCTTTCCGATATAAGAGCAATAAACACAACTCCGATAAAAATTATCAGCGTTTCAAAACCAAAAAAAGGATATTATCTTGCGAAGAGCTATTCGCCTGCCGCAAGCCAGCTTGTCCTTGAAGCTGTTTTTTCATCGGATATGCTCTCCCCCGAGGATGTTGAATACATAAAAACATACCTCCGCAGAAACATCTGTGTTCCGTCGCTGGAGCTTGTTCTTAACACAACCCGCAACTATAACGATCTGACTGCAAAACGTGATATTTCGCTCGATGCGCTCCATAACATACGGGTTGCAATCAGAGACCGAAAGAAAATCAGACTCGATATTTCAAGAATCGTTCCGGGTGACTGTTTCTCAAGCACAGAAAGACTTGAAACTATGACGGTCACTCCGCTTTTCATTGCGGTTGCCAACAGTTCAATCGCACTCACTTTTACTTATGAAGGGTCTGAGGACAACACCGCAGAATATATCAACATTTCAAGAATCAGAGCTGCCGAAGTTCTGCAGGAAGATGCAGATGAAATTCACGGTGAACCTCAGAATATCATAAATTATTTTGACAGACACCCGATTGAGTATTATAATTATAAAGCACGATGGTTAATAATCGAATTCAGAGAAGCCGATATCGACTTTGTCGAATCCTATTTCCGCGCTCCGGTTCAATACCGAAAAGCCGAAAAAGAAGGTTATTGCATTGCAAAAGTCTGCACGGTCATTAACCGTGAACTTATCGGCTGGCTGTTTTTAAACAGCGACAAACTCACAATTCTGGCGCCTGACAGCTTATATGAGCTGTTCAAAAATAAAGCGAAAAATATTTTATAAGTAAAGAGGTATTTTATGAATCACTCAACAAAATCAACAATCATTAAAAGAATCGTAGCAGCTATGCTGGCTTTCGTTCTCGTTTTCGGTCTCGCAGCTTGTAAGGACAATGGCGATAATCCTTCAAAATCAGACCTCGGCGATGTAGTTGCATCAGAAAAGAAAGTTGCAATCCTCGTTGCACCCGAAGCACAGTATCCCGAAGATTACAAAGCAGCAGCAGAGCTCGCTAAAGAATATCCCGACAAGGTTGTTGTTAAAGAATATGCAGACAGCCGTATCCTTAAAGCA
>JAZNFD010000041.1:0-4858 GCA_045588975.1 Acutalibacteraceae bacterium
GGAATAAAGGTTTACTCTGCTTTTGCGGCAAACGCCGTGCCCGTTGCAGAATATACCTTTGCGCAGATTACACTTGCGCCGAAGGGATATTTCCAGGCAGCTAAATATTACCGCGTTCTGCCTATTCGCTCACTTGCCTTCGCTAATTCCTCCGTAGGCAATTTCGGCTGCAAGGTCGGTCTTGTGGGTCTTGGCGCAATCGGAAAAATGGTTGCCGAAAGGCTTAAGGCACTCGATGTTGAGGTTTATGCCTGTGACCCGTTTGTTTCCGAAGAAACAGCAAAAGAACTCGGTGTTACCCTTGTTGATATGGAAACTCTTTTCGGCGAGTGTGACGTAATCAGCAACCACCTTGCCAACAAGCCGGAGCTTGAAAATGTTTTCAACTACAAGCTTTTCAAAAAGATGAAAAAGCGTTCGACATTCATTAATACCGGCAGAGGTGCACAGGTTGCGGAGTATTCGCTGGCGCTCTCACTCCTTCTTCACCCGTCGAGAACCTTTGTGGGCGATGTAATCAAACACGAATTCTTCCCTTATATAAACCCGCTTTTCTGGGTGCCCAATGCAATACTCACGCCCCATATTGCAGGCAGCATGGGCAAGGAGCCGCAGCGTATGGCTTACTATATGATGGAAGAAATGGAGAGCTTTCTTTCGGGTAATCCCACACGCTACGAGGTAACGCTGGAAGCTCTTGAGAGGATGGCATAAGCCTATGACGATTTTGTACGTGTTAATTGCCATTGCGGTGTTTTTTGTGCTGTTGACTGCGGCTGAGCTTGTGCATCTGCTTCGGATTAAACCGTTGCCCGATTTGCCCGATGATGCGGAGCATGAAAAGTATTCTCTCAATATTAACGGCAAAAGCTTTGAAGATTTGTACCTTTTCCTCTGCGGTAAGCAGACAGAGCCTTCATTCAGCGAAGATGAAACATATTCTCTGCTTTTGAAGCAGGCGGAATATATGAACAAGCGCTTTGACTGTGCGGATTTCCGTGCACAGCTGCTCTTCAAGATTTATAAGGATTGTCAGAATGAACTCAATCCCGAATGTAAAGCTCTTATAAAAAATACCTTTCTGAATTTCAAGTATTCCATGGATGAGCCGGGCAACGACAGTATGTGCTACTGGTCGGAAAACCATCAGATTCTCTTTGCGGTCAGCGAGTATCTTGCAGGGCAGGAGTGGCCCGATGAAAATTTCACCAACGACGGCAAAACGGGAGAAGAACACCGAAAAAAAGCATTGAGCAAAATTCGTATATGGATGCGGCAACGCTTTGACTACGGCTTTTCCGAATACCTGAGCAACAACTATCTTGCCGAGGATATTGCGCCTATGGCAAATTTCATCGCTTATTCAAAGGACGAAAAAGCGATTGAGCAAATGAAAATAGTGATGGATATTCTGTGGCTGGATGTTGCGCTGAATTCTGTCAACAACCGCTTTGTTGCGGTTAGCTCGAGAATGTACGGTAACAACAAGGCGGCAAACTGTATCGGTAACAGCATTCAGAGTGCAATGAATGTTCTCTGGGGTAGGGAAGTAGCGGAAAAACTGCTCTCTGACCCCGATATTCCCGAAGCGGAAAAGGCACTTGTCAGGGCTTCACTTGAAAAAAAACCGAACCATATAGTCCTTTGCTTTACGGACATTATTGAAAAAGGACTTTACACTCTGCCGAAGGCTATAAAGGATATTGCCTTGTCGGACGAAACGATTGTTTCAAAAATGAGCTGCGGTCTGTCGCCCGATGATATGTTGAGCGAAAACCTTGTCGGGCAGAGCGATTCTCAGATTATGGCACAGACAGGTGCCGAAACCTTTACAAATCCGCAGGTTATAAAAAATACACTGGAATATCTTAAGAAAAACAAGCTTTATACAAACAAATTTTTAAGCTATTTCAGATTTCTTAACCTTACCGTGCTTAAGTGCGTTAACTGGGAAAAATTTGCCGCAAGGTACAGCATTATGCCCCACGGAATAGCACTTGGCAGAGGCAATGTTTACACATATCGCAACGCTCATTATTCGCTGTCAACCGATGTGGCTAAGGCTGTAGGTGTTTGCGGTGCGCAGGACCATGTGTGGACTGCAAATATAGCCGAAGCACTCACGCTTTTCACAACTCACCCTGCAGGCAACGGCAACGGTAAATACGGAGCATCGCCTGGATATTGGGTCGGTAACTGCAGACGGCCGATGAGCGTACAGCACGAAAACGTTAACGTAACGGTTTATAAGCTACCGCAGAAAAAACGTCTTGGCGAAAGTGCCGTGTGCGATATTACACACGCCTATATGCCCCGTGATTTATACGACGAATTTGAGCTTGACGGCAACAGAGTTTTCGCACGAAAAAACGGCGTTTTTGTTGCTTTGATTTCAGACGGTGCTTTGGAATATAAGCCTTACAACCCCGATTCCGTCAAAGGTTTACTCAAGGGTAGGTCATTACCCGAGGGGCTTAGCTTTGAAAACGGCTTTGACTTATACCGTAAAGGCGGAGATTACCACTCCTACATCACCGAGCTTTCCGACTCGGATACAGAAACCTTTGAACAGTTCAGACAAAGAATAAAGCAAAACAGCATTTCTTTCGGCAACAGCAGTGCCCGTTACAAAACGGCGTGTGGTGAAATATCAGTGTATTATGACGGTGAATTCACCGTTGACGGAAAAGCTGCTCAAACGGTGTTTGACCGCTACGACAGCGTTTTCTGCAAAGCAAAAAGAAAGGATGAAACAATCCGTATTAACACTCCGTCACACAGCCTTATGCTTGATTTCGGACAGACGTTAAGAATTTCACGGTAAAATTTATTAAGGCGCACTTTCTTGCGGAGTGCGCCTTTTATTGTGTGCTCGACACGCATAAATTACTTGCGGTGAAAGTTCGCTGTAGGCTTGGCAGTAGGAACTGATAGCAAATGTTTCGCAATCTGATGTGTATTGCATTTTTCAGAACATTGCAGTTGAATGTGGCAGTTATTGTCTTCTGAATATCCGCACCAAGACCAAGGGTATCTGTTACCCTTGGTCTTTTTTGTTGAAAATCCTTATATATCAACGGATTTGCTCCCTCAAAAAGCAAGATGTGTTGATTCATAAGAGAATTGCACTTCTGAACATCAAAAATCAAAGCGAAGAAGATTTTTGGGAAAAGCACACTTTTCGTTGGGCAATTTTTATTTACAGAATAATTGACAAAAGATAAATAAGCACTCTGAAGAATTGTTTTTTTCATCTTCAACGGTGAGTTGAGTATTAAATATAAAAATGATATCGCCAAGCCTTGAACTCTGAATTGAGTCCAAGGCTTTTTCTTTTTGTTGATATACAACAAAACTTCTGCTCAGAAAAATTTCTCCAAACCAATTTCTTACATTCTTTTTGGGAAAACACATATTGGATTATGGATTTTTCTTAAAGGAGGATGAGATTATGTGTTTCACATAGTTTTGAATTAGAATCTGTCCGTTTTATGGTACACATAAGCTGATATAATGTGCCTGTAAGATAAAACTGAAAGGAAATTATATTATGGAAAACACATTTGTAACAATCACGGGCGTGAGAAATTATTACGGCATGAAACCGTTCAAGGTCGGTAAGATTTTCAGAATTGTCAAGGAAGATGACAACGAATACGATGAAGAGGCTATCCGTGCGGAACTTCCGATGATAGACACAATCGGATATGTTGCCAACAGTGCAAACACGGTTTTTGCAGGTACGGTCAGCGCAGGCAGACTCTATGATAAAATCGACGATTATGCCTATGCACAGACAATGTTTATTACTCATTCAAGCGTTATCGCACTCGTGCTTTCACCCGAGCAGGTTGAGGGTGACGATGATACACCGCCTGTCAAAGAAAAGGAATCAAAGGATTCGGGTAAAACAAAGAATAAGATAGGATTTTGATTATGAATAACGAAAGAAACATAAGTGAAGGTTCAGCTTGCTTTCTCGTTAAAGATAAAAGTCTTTTTGAAGGCTGGGATTCGTTTGTGTATGAATGGCTCAAAAGCGAAGGCTTTATTTCTTGGGGGAAGAAAGGCGATTGTTCAAGAGTGGATTGGGTATATATAAACATTAATTCAAAAGTTTTTGCCCCCGGTATTCCGGGGATAAGGGTTACCTCAGAAATCGGTCCGCACGCAATAACATTTGATGAGTTTCTGCAGATTTACAATATTTATAAAAAATATGAAGGTCTCAAACCTTTGCAAATGACCGATAAATAATTGTAATATAACAAAAGCTGTGCTAAAATAAAACCATAAAATCTTCGGAGGTACAAAATGAAATTTCTGCATTTATCCGACCTTCATATCGGCAAGAGGGTCAATGAATTCTCAATGCTTGAAGATCAGGAGTATATTCTCACTAAAATTATCAACATAATTGATGATGAAAAGCCCGATGCCGTTGTTATTGCAGGCGACGTTTACGATAAATCCGTGCCGTCGGCAGAGGCTGTTCAGCTCTTTGACGATTTCCTTTGCAGACTTGCTCAGAGAAAACTGCAGGTTTTCGTTATCAGCGGCAACCACGATTCTGCCGAGAGAATGGCCTTCGGCGGCAGACTTATGGATATCAGCGGCGTGCATATGTCGCCCGTGTATAACGGAAAAGTTGAAGCAATCAGCCTTGACGATGAATTCGGCAGGGTCAATTTCTTTATGCTTCCGTTTGTGAAACCTGCCAACGTACGCAGATTCTTTGAAGATGCTCAGATTGAAAGCTACACCGATGCAGTGCGTGTTGCGGTTGAAAATATGAACGTCAATGCCGATGAAAGAAACGTTATTGTTACCCATCAGTTTGTGACGGGTGCGGAGAAAT
>JAZNFD010000042.1:0-2337 GCA_045588975.1 Acutalibacteraceae bacterium
GTCCATGGTGGTTGCCCCTGCATATCTCATACACCTAAAGGTGTCGCAATTTCTTCCGTTTTTCTCATTCGGAATGGCGGAATATGTTTTTCAGGCATTTCTTTTGGTTGTATTATCGCTGATTATGCGCAGGGGAAAGAAAAGCTATCTGTTATCGTTTGTTACGGCTCTTATATATGGGATGATTCTTGACGCAGTTATGTTCCTTGTTGCGCTGTTGCCTTTTGAAGGAGTCGTATGGCGAATCGTACTGTATGTTGCCGGGATGATAGTCTGTGCAATCGGTGTGGCGCTTTTGTTTCATACATATTTTCCGCCCGAAGCATATGAGTTATTTGTTAAAGAGCTTTCGGAAAAGTTTCATATGACAATCGGTAAAATGAAAACAATATATGATTGTTGCAGTTGTGTTTTGGGTGTGATTTTATCCCTGTGTTTCTTCGGCACTCTGGTTGGAGTACAGTGGGGGACGATTGTTTGTGCAATCGTCAACGGCTGGTTGATTGGGCGGATGAGTCGATTTTTTGAAGATAAATATATTTTCAAAGATGCATTTCCGTTAAGGAGTCGAATGAACGAATAAGCCGCTATGTAGTTGGGGGATGAAAAGAATGAGAGATTGCTTCGTGCGGGACTTGCGCTGACGTATCGTTTCATCCGCAATTTAGAAGTTCGATAGACTTGAATTTACGGAGGATAACAGATGTTAAAAGTTATTTTGTTCGATGTTGATAATACTCTGTTAAGTTTTGACGAATATGTGAAAGAATCCATGAAAAGCGGATTTGAAAAATTTGAAATCGGAACATATGAAGATGGAATGTTCTCCGTTTTCAACCAAATAAATACCGGCTTATGGCAGTTAATTGAAAAAGGAGAATTAGACTTTGAAGAATTGCGGAAAAAACGCTGGAATATGATATTTGAACGTTTGGGCATATCAGCCGATGGAGTGGCTTTTGAAAAATATTTTCGGGAGTGTTTGTTTGAAAGTGCAATTCCCGAAAACGGTGCAATGGATTTGCTAAAATATCTGCACGGCAGATATATTCTTTGCGTTGCCAGTAACGGTCCGTATAAGCAGCAAGTGAACAGACTTAAAATATGCGGAATGCTCCCATATTTTTCACACTTGTTTATCTCTGAAGAAATCGGCAGCGCGAAACCTTCCGAAAAATTCTTTGATATTTGTATCAACCGTTTGAATGCAGAAACAGAACAGAAAATTCAGCCTTGCGAGATGATGATAATAGGAGACTCTCTGTCATCTGACATGTCAGGGGGCATGCAATTCGGAATGCAGACATGTTTTTACAATCCTACGGAAAAACCCATTCCGTATGGCATGAAATTAAATTATACGGTGTCATCATTAAGGGAGATAGCAAACATTCTTTGAGTTGGGCAAACGATTCCATATAATTTCAATTGGCCGACTTGGTTGATATTATGAGTTAATGAAAGAGAGAGGACATAATTGATGATAGATTATACTACGATGACGGCGTGCGGCGAATGCTGCATCGGATGCACGAAAAAAGAGAACGGGATATGCCCAGGATGTATCGAAGCGGACGGTAAAGTCCCGGAGTGGGCAGAGTCGGGCGTATGCAAGATTCATGCTTGCTGTAAGGAGCATCATGCGCGGTTTTGCGGTTTGTGTGATGCGTTTCCCTGCGAAAAGCTTCCGCAGATGATATCCTGGAATCCCAATATTGTAAATCATCTTTCCGAATTGAGAGATGAATATAATAATCAAACGACGCGTTCGAAGTTAGCGGATAGGAGTCAGATAGAAACTGTTTTGCAAAATTGGGAGCTGGATGCTCCTGAAATAGGGGAACAGTTCAATGAAGAATCGGCAAGACTGATTTTCAGAATCAAGACTCCTTCTCAGGATTACCTTCTGAAAGGACAGCCATGCGGTGTGTCGGAAGCTACGATAAAGAGTAATGCTCGGGCGCATCTGTTTCTGGGAAATGAACATGGCATGGCTCCAATGCTTTATCCGACAAAGAGCGGAGCGTATTATATCAGTGCGCAAGGGTATTGGTTTTACCTGATGGAATTTATCGACGGAAGGGAAATGGAGGAGACGCCGGAGGATGAATACAAGATTGGTCAAGCAGCTAGAAAACTGCACAATCTTCGGGGTTACGATGTGAACTCTCCTTTTACGCAGAGCAAAACGCGTTTTTATGATTGGTTTAGAAAGCATAGTTTTGTAAAAGAATTTGATGCGATTTTGGATGCACTTCCGGATTTTGAATTGCTTGACCAGTGCTTTGTCCATACCGATATTAGTCCACATAATACAATGTTAAGACAAAACGGTGA
>JAZNFD010000043.1:0-10694 GCA_045588975.1 Acutalibacteraceae bacterium
GGCTTGTCGACTCAAAAAAGCAAACGGGATATCCCTCAAAAATTCAGTTCTGCTTCACCAAGAACAGCGACGAAAGAGTTTTTGAAATCAACAAAATGATGAATGAATGCGGTCTGAGCAAGGGCGCAACCATTTCACTCCAGACTCTTTCTGACAAAACTCTCAACGACATATGCCGCACGAATATGACATTCTCGCACTACACAGAGCTTGTCAGAAAATATAATGAAGCCGGCATTTTTACTTATACGGATATGATTCTCGGATTACCGGGTGAAACTTTCGAAAGCTTTACCGAAGGAATCGGCAAGCTTTTCGAAGCGGGTCAGCATTCGAGCGTCAATATTTTCAACTGCGAAATGCTTATCAATGCCCGTCTTTCGCAAAAGGAAATGATTGATGCGCATAAAATAAAATTTGCAAAATGCTCGCTCAACCGTCATCACACCGAGCTTGGTGCGGAAACCGAGGAAAACAATTCCGTAGTCATTGCAACAAAAGATATGTCGGCATCCGAGTGGATTGACGCAAATATATTCGTTGCGGTTACGGGTGCATTCCACAATCTGGGTCTGCTTCAATGCTTTGCCATCTGGCTGTTTAATGAACACGGAACAAAATACAGCAATTTTTATCTCGGACTGATTGAATATTTCAAAAACAATCCCGATACCGTTGCAGGCAAAATCTATCTTGATTTGCATAAAAAGCTCGCCGATGTTACCGATAATCTCGGCACCTGCGAAACACTTCTGCCCGAATTCGGCAACGTCAACTGGCCCGTTGAAGAATGGTATTTTCTGCAGATTATCAAGGATTTTGAATTGTTTTTTGATGAAATAAGCGGATATCTCAAATCTTTTGGAATCGATAACGATATTTTTGCAGAGCTTTTGAAATATCAGAAAAATATGATTAAAAGACCGCATGTCAAGGAATCATCTTTCAGCATTACATATAATTTCCCCGATTATTTCGCAAACATTTATAACGGTAAACACAACGCGTTGAAAAAATCAGATCTTCTTATAAATATCCGCAACGAAAACTGCAAGACAAACTACCCCGATTATGCAAGAGAAACAGTGTGGTACGGCAGAAAAGGCGGAAGAATTATGTATAAAGAGGAGATAGATATTCTTGCCGAATAAACTCAGAAATGACAACAGCATAATTGAATTCGTGAAGAAATACAAGGATATCTTCGCCTGTGCAGGAATTCTGTTTTTTGCATTCTTTGTTCTCCGAAGTGCTTTTTACGGTACATCTTCCCCCGATGAAAGCTTTTATCTGACAATCCCCTACCGAATCATCAAAGGCGATTTATTCTTAATTGACGAATGGCACGCATCGCAATTCTCGGCATTTCTGCTTTATTTGCCGATGAAATTATATCTTCTGATTAACGGAAACACCGACGGAATAATTCTTTATTTCAGATGCTTGTTTGTTTTGTGCCAGACTCTTGTTTCATACTTCACGTTTTTTAAGCTGAAAAAATACGGCACACTCCCCGCATTTTTATCATCGGTCGTTTTTCTTCTTTATGTGACCGAAACAGTAAATATGCTCGACTATTACACAATGAGCCTTATGGGATTT
The DNA here is from genome assembly GCA_045588975.1 of Acutalibacteraceae bacterium. Lineage (GTDB taxonomy): Bacteria > Bacillota > Clostridia > Oscillospirales > Acutalibacteraceae > CAG-177. The sequence goes on from JAZNFD010000043.1 coordinate 1,603, forward strand.
CAGGTTACGGCGCTTACTCTGTTTTGCTCGGATAAGCTTACCTCCCCGAAACTCATCTTTACGGGAATTGTTTTTGCGTGTGTAGTTGTCGCCCAGCCGTTCAACTGCATAATTTATTTTATTTACACTCTGGCCACTATCATTTTTTCAGTAGTCAAGAAGAACAAAAAAAGCGTTACAGAATACTGCGAAAATTATTTTTCACTCAGATGTTGGGGATTCATAACTGCAGGAATCGCTGCGGTTGCAGGCGTTTTCTTTGCATTTATACTTTCACGGATGTCCCTCTCTGATTTCTTCGGTAATTTCGGCACTATTTTCGGCGGTCATGACCACACTCTTCCTTTTGCCGATACGGGCAAAACGGATATGTTTTCATATTTCACGATAATAAAAACATTAATCAGAATTGCACCCGTCGGATTCTATATCTCGGTTATTCTTGCGGTATTGCTTATTTACGACAGAAAGAATACACAAAGAAGAAACCTTCGTCTTTTTATTTCACTGATTGCAATGGTTATTCTCGTTGCAGAAAGCGCGGTAATTTCTTCAACCGATATTATTGCAACGCTTTTCAGACCGTATATTCTTTTTGTTCTTACTTTTGTCTCTCTGATTCTGACTCAAAAAAAAGACAAGAATCTTATTCTGATTGCATTTTCGGGAATTGCTTATATTATCTTTTTGGGTGTCATTTCGCAGGCTCTCGATTATGTCGGTGTAATCGGTCTTGTTATTTCCAACACCGCTCTTGCACCCTCTCTGAAACAATTGTTTGAAGAGATTTCATCAAAGCGTAACAATAACGAAAGCAAAAAGTCATCGTTTAACACAATCACAAAAATCTTCTGCGGAGTATGTGCCCTTGTTTTTGTCTTTGATATTGCTTCCGGCACAGCCATCAAGCTGACTGACGACACTATGGCGGTCGGCGTTGAGGGGCAAACGGTCAAAGCCGAAGCAACGCTTGACAAAGGTCCTTTAAAGGGAATCAGAGTCAGCGGTAAAACCGCAGAAACATATTATAACATCATTGATGACACGGAAGAAATCAAAAACAATTCCTGCGAAAAGGTTCTTGTTGCAAGCCTTACCCCGTGGATTTATTTTTGTTTCGACGACTCCCCCGCCACATTCACAACCTGGTATATCGAAGAAGAATTCGATTTATATAATGAATATTACATAGACAAAGACAGAATTCCTCAGTGCATTTATGTTCTGAATCAAAATTATTACTACGGATTCAATTATGCCGATAATGCCGAATCCCACAAAGCATTCTTTGAGAATATGTTCAACACCAAAGAAGCAGAAGGAAAAGCGGGATATATTCTTTATGCAGAATAAAAACTTAATCATATCCCCTGCTTAGTCGTGGGTTATTTTCACACTTGAATGCAAAAAAATTAAGCCTGAGTCCGAAAACTCAGGCTTTTATATTTATTTATTAATTCTGTGAAGCAATACTTCTTTCTATTATTTCAAAAAGATTCTTGAAAAATGTAAGCAATGCATCAAAGAAACTGATGCGCCATTCGGGCTTGGTATCAAGATTTTCTGCTGTCATGGGAACAACAAGATCGGTATCCTCTTCATAAACAAGATACTGCGGATATCTGGGATTGTCAAAAACAGTGTGATTATCATTGTTGATGATATCAGCAAAGATATTTTCGACATCATCGGGGAAATAATCGTGGGCGATATCCTTGATAAACCATGTTGAATCGGGGAAAAGACAGGTTGATGCATCGATCATTTTGTCGGGAGAAATATATTTTGCAGTTCCATTAATAATTGCATTGTCGATGTAATCATAATTAAATGTTGATTCTACGCCTGCCGCGGTTGCACCCATTGAGCTTTGCGAAATTTCACAAGTTCCGTCGGAAACGACGTTATTTTCTTTCGATACGGGAATTATCTGCAGACCGTATTTTGCAACATTTGAGAATTCAACGCCTTTTTCCTTAAGCTCAAGATATTTATCATCCATCACAAGGCGTACATTCTGATGATAATTCTCGATTTTTTCGATAAGACCGTCAAACTCGCCGGGTTCGGAGCCGTAGAATACAGTTTCAACCGCTTTCTCAAAATCGCCTTCGGTTACCATGCTCCAATATCCGGGGAAAGTTGCAAAAGTCTCGCTTAAAATGGGAGGTATAATGTTGAGATAAATATCCTCATAAACATTATCAACTGCCGCACTGATAATATCAATTCCATAGGTTTTATTCATAAGAGTGATAAGCGAATCAATGAGATTTTCAAGAGCTTCATCTTCAAAAAGCTGAATATCATAAAGATAACGCTCAACTCCGTCGCCCTCAATGAAAAGCTCACCGCAGAAAGCCTTACTTGCCATTGCCGCACCGTGAGATGCGCTTGCATAGAAAATGCAGTCTTTTACGTATGCTCCTTCATATTTGGTCATATAAGCAGCAACAATGCTTGCACCAAGACATCTTCCAAGAAGAGCAACTTCTTCAGCACCTGTTGCCTTTCTGACTGTTTCGATATATTCATGGAGTCTGTCAGCAGTTTCCCAGGGGTCAAGTCGCCAGTCATATTTGAAAACATAGTCCTGAATCTGATATTTGCCGTTTACTTTTTTATCATAAACAGTAGCTTCGGAAAAAGTCCAGTCAATACCCGTTCCGTTTGACGCTTCGCCGTTATTATCAAGACGAACTTCTGACATAACGGGAACGATGATATTATAAAGCTCTGTGCAGAATTCATCCCATTTCTGAGTAAAAAATGCCTCTGCAAAAACGGGCAAAAATGTGTCAAGCTTTTCTTTGATAAATTCTTCGGGAATCTCGATGGGATAAATCTGTTCCTGCTCGGGAGTGCCGAGATTCTTATAGATAGGATGACCCTGTCCCTCAACATAAATGAGAGGTATGTCAATGCCGTTCTGAGATGCTGATGCGGGAGTTACGCAGAACACAACAGACATCACCATCGCAATACAAAGTATAGCTGAAATAATCCTTTTCATTGCAAATATCCTTTCGTTTGTTAATTACCAGACTAACGTTATTTTCAAGCCGTCAACAGTGCAGGTAACATCATTACCCACAAAATTTTATCCACTAATGTTAACATTTTACCGGCATAAAATCAACCGACAAATACTACAAAATGATTGGTAAATACACAAAAATATACAAATAAAATCACGAACGGCATCATATTGCGATTGATGCCGTCCGTATAAAAACCATTAAATTATTTTACAATTTCCGAGAGTGAAAATCCACCACTTTGTTTTATCGCTCTGTGTGCCGACTTTAAGCCCCTGAACGTAGCCGACTTTCTTCATAACAATGCTGTTTACTCTGCCCATAATCGCCTGCTGAAGCTTTGAAATCATTGACTGCGCAACACCTATCATAGCTCTGCACGGTAGCCGTTTTACCATTCGCAATAGTCCATCGACTCATTGGTAATTTCTGCGGGAATAACACGCCTTAAGCCGTAAACGCACATTTCAAATATCTCTTCGATACCCATAAGCGGCAGGATAATCGGTTTCTTCATAAAATTATTGTTAATCGAACCTATGCCGAAAACAATCATCCACAGCATATCTGTCCACGCATCTTCAAGAACATAGGCAACCGTTTCTTTTGTTCCGACAAAGCGTCTGTTTTTAAGAAGAACGGATCTGTCGGTTGTTGTTTCAACATTTTCTCTTAATATCGACATAGCCTCATCTGCCTTTGGTTATTTTCTGATAAAAATATGTCATAAATTGTTACTTATTACAATAAAGAATCAGTTATAGTCTGTAAATTTAATTTTCTGCGCTGAACATCAGAATAATCGCCTTACGTCCTTCGGGAAGCTTGAGAGTTATTCCGCTTTTCATAAGTTCTTCACCCGTTAAGTTATAAACAGTTTCGGGAGAATCTATATCATATATTTTATATGTCTGTGTCGGAATAAGTCCGTTGAGCTTTACTGTGTATTCTTTATCCTTTACATTCTCACGTTTATAAACCAAAGCCGTACCCGAAAGTGCATCGGAAGATGAGAACTGCATCGCAAGCATTTTATCTTTATCAAAGCTGCCGAAATCAAGAGGATAATAATTGTCTGCCATAAGCTCTCTCTGCTCTTTATGGAAACTGAACTCAGGATGTGAATGCGAATAAAAATCCATCAGCATCAGCGGCATTATGTCGGATCTGCATGCATATTCATCCTGCATGTAAAGAGCCGATCCCGTAATGGGAAGCCAGAATGAAACACCGTAGGTATGCGACTGTGTTGCGTCGAAAAGATCTGTGTGATAGGCGCAGTTATAGTCACTTCTCCAGAATGCAATGCTGCGGTAAGTCATCTCAAGGTCAAGTCTCTTGCCGCCCGATGCACAGTTATCAATTATCAGCCCGTCAATGTTATCGGTGAGATAATCAAGATATCTGTAAAGATTTGTGACATAATGGTTTTCACAGATGCCCGTTCTGCCGCCGTAATATTCATTATCAGCCTTTTGCCAATATTTGAGCGGTGCGAAATTGAAGTCCTGACGGTAGACGGTAATACCGTTTTCTTTCATTGAACCAAGCAGATATTCGCAATAAAACTCAAAAGCGTCTTCGTTTGCGAGGTTCCACATTATGTTGTCGTCGCCGTCAGCGGAAATGAGCCAGCCTTCTTTCGCTGAACCTACATTATGAAATTGTGTGCCGGGATAGACTCTTTCGGGCTCATACCAGAGAACGTGACCGAGCCCCTTGTTTTTTGCATAACCCGAAAGCTCGGAAATACCGTTATCATATCTTGAAGTGTCAACAGTCCAGTTACCGACTCCGTCATACCAGCCTTCGTTATAGCTGTACCATCCCGCATCCATCCAGAATGCATCGGTCTGAGCAAAAACAGAGTCATCAATGCTGTCAAGAATTCCGATTATTTCATCGGATGTTTTCGTTGACATCGGCCCCGCAACTTCCATAACCGTATATGAATTCTGAGTAACATTGTCGGGATATACACAATCCGTTATCCATTTTCTGAACAGATTAAAGCCTTTGAGCGGATTTTCGTTTTCATAGAAACTCAGCGATACAAGCGGTGAACGGACGGTTTCTCCCGCAAGCAGATAAGCATTGAAATGCTCCTGTCTGACGGTTATTGCAGTCTCCCCTTTAGTTTCGGAAATTTCCGATGCCCACTGACCCGTCCAACCGATACCGAGAATCATTCCGAAATTCTCGCCGTGAATATTGAAATAAGGCAGATATGCTTCGGTAGGTTTGCCGTCGTTGGCGCTGAACTTTCTTGCAGAAGATTTCAGAGTCTTCTTAACAAGCGAAAAATCACTTGCCTTTGTGTCACTGCCAATTGAATAATAAAGCTCTGCATCGGATGTTGCAAACGAAGAATCAAGAGCATAGAAATCGCTGATAACACCCGAATCCGAATCGCCCGTATTCTTTATGTACACAGTCCATTGGCAGGTCGCGTTTTCGGAAAACTTTGTTGCTTCAACCGTAACCTCAAGCGCTTTTTCTTTATTTGTAAGAATCAGGTATTCTGTTTTTCCGTTTCGGTAAACGTTACCTGCTTCAACAGCGGGAGTTTCGGCAAAGCTCCTTTCCCATTCATCGGGATTGAATTTCTCTCCGTCAACCTTGAATGTAAAAGGATAGCTGCCGTTATCGGTTAACAGCTTCTCTTTGAACCAATCATCGCAGCGTTTCTTTTCGGCGTCGGTAATGTTCATTTCATCAGCCGAAATTGTGTCAAAACGAATATTCTTTTTGTAATCAAGCGCTCTTATATTTTCCATATTGAGAACATACACTCCTCCGCACGAAACAACAAAATATACCAAAGCGAAAATAACATGCAGAATCATATATTTGTTTTTTGCCTTGATTAAAAACGCAACCGTAAGCAAAACTGCGGAAATCGCAAAAATTGCAGTAAAGGCTGAAATAATTACATCATCATTATCAAGGCATTCAGTGTTGATTTTCGCATTGATGCCCCATACCAGACCCTGAAGAAGAGCATTTCCCGCAATAAAAGCAATCAGATTGATATACCATTTTGACTTTCCGAGAATTGATTTGATAAATACCACAAAAAACCATCCGAGCGCAAAGCCCGAAAGGACCGTATAAAGATGAATGTCGGATCCGCTTTCGGTACCGTTGAAAATATACCAGAGCGAATAAGCCGCATAAACAAGCAAACCGACAAATACCGTTGTGACACTCAAATCGATAATAATTTCATTCCTAAGTTTTTTCATAGCCTTCACCGCCGTTGATTTTTGATAATCATACCATATTTGATGTAATATAACAAGAGTTTTATTATCGCACCATTTATATAACAAAACCGCCGAACATAGTCGTTCAGCGGTCATTTTTTACCATATTGCGTTTACGGTAAGTCCGTCAACGGTATAGGTTACATCGTGCATATAATGATTATCTATCGCCTCACAGAATGCATTGAGCATTTCTTCGTCAGTCATCACAACAGTAAACTTCATTGTAAGGCTCTCGGGAAGATACATTCTTGTTCCGAGATTAAAGCCGTTGACCCACCAATGAAGCTGAAGAGGTTTGTCGACAAGAACCTTATCGCCGTGAAGAATCTGCATTGACATTTCAAGCATCTGTTCATCGTTAGCGCAGTCATAATACGAGCCGAACTTTGATTTGTCACGGCAATAAATGCCAACCTCACCGCCGTTGGAAATGGTGTAATTACCTTTCCATATCTGAATCATATATTCAAGTCCGTTATATTCAAACTTGAATCTGCGGGTATTGTAATTGAAGAAAACGGGCATTGAATTCGCAATCACATCATATAAATAGCAGAATCCGAAATTACGCATCCAGCAGTTGACCGTTGCATAAACGAGCATTTCCGAAAGATTCATATTGAAGCCGACGCCCACGATTCCCATATCATTATGGTTATAGCATTCACCCGTAACGGTATTAATAAGCAGGCCCGGATAGAATTCTTCGGTTCCGCCGTCTTTATAGGTAAGTCGGATATACACCTCATATATTTCAGGACTGTCCTCATTGGGCAGAGCGTAAATTTCACATTTTGTGATAACGCTCATGTATATGCTGATAAGACCGTAAACCGCACCCATCGCCGTATTGCCTTCGTCAAAATATATGTCGCTCTGCTCATGCATCTGCTTTCTCATTTCGGCAGTATCGATATGAAAAGTTGTGGTAATAATTTCGGCAAGTTGATTGGATTCGGGAAGATTATTGAGAATTGCAAGAAAATCAAGCCCGCTTTTAAGGGTGATATGCTCGCTGACACCGCTTAAAAACTCATCAACCTCAACATTGAATTTTTGCTGAGGAAATAACCATGCACCTGTAAGAAAACGCATAACAGTCGTAAGCGTGTTGAAAATGCCGTAAAAATTCGCTGTAGTAAATACAGGGTAGCCTTCTTCCATAAGATATTCTTTATAATCAGTCAGATTTCTGAGAGAAACCTCGGATTCATCACTTTCATCGCTGACTGAATTATCATCGGCGGAAGACCCGGATTCATCACTTTCATCGCTGACATGAACATCAGTGTCGGGAAGCTCGGAGTCAACGGTTTCGGCAGTAACCAAAACAATCGCAGAAACCGCGATTATCAATGCCAGAACAAGCGAAATCAATTTTTTTATATGCTTCATAACTTTTCTCCTGTTACAAAATTTCAATAATTATAACATAGCCCCAATTGTTTTTCAACAGTCAACGGAAATTAAATGTTTAGTTTTTAAAAAATATAATAGATAGTTTGATAGTCGAATCGCTATACACAACCGTTAAGAATTATTTCAGATATTCTCTTGAATATAATTAATAATTTATTAATATATATTGACAAAAAATTTCATTTGTGCTAATATTTACACGATATATGGTTGCGGTATGTATACTTGCGCCAAAAATTTTGAAAGGAGATAAGACTAATGAAAAAGTTCTTATCAATCGTGCTTGCACTTGTTTGCGTTCTTTCAACAGCAACAGTTGCATTCGCATCAACAAACATCTGCCCCTACTGTGAAGAGAAGTTCACAAACGAATCCGAATACAACAAGCATCTTGCTGACTGTGACGGTTTCTTCCGCGTTTGCCCCTATGAAGGCTGTGACGCTGACTTTGCAACAGTTGAAGAGCTCGAAATCCACAAGGGCGTTTGCCTTGAATTCGTAGGCGAATGCGATTACTGCGGCGAAAACGTTCGCACAAAGAATGCTTTCGATGCTCACGTTGAAATCTGCAAGGTTAAGTATTTCGGTATCCCCGTTCACAAGATCATGAAGTTCTTCCGTGAATCAGATCTCTATGAAAAGATCATCGGCGGTATCTTCGGCGTTCTTGCTGACCTTCCCTACAACAAAGTATTCGGTTTTATTTTCGAATATCTTGAGAAGGGCATCCACCTCGGCGTTGGCGAACTTGCATAAGTTTTAAAACAACATACAACGACCCCCTGTTTAAATCGCAGGAGGGTCGTTTTCTATATCCGAAATGTTGTTTGTTCTGTATTATTTTCATTTTTACATAAATCAAAACCCCCGGCTGAGCCGGGGGTTTTGATTTTAATTTTTATTTACCATGCAACGGTTACTCTGAGTCCGTCAACATAATAATTGACATCATGCATATAATGATTTTCAATCGCTTCACAAAACGCATTCTTCATCTCTTCATCCTTCATTGTGAGGGTTGTAACAAGAGTCATGCTTTCGGGTAGATAATATTTTTTGCTGATTCTGAAACCGTTTATCCACCAATGAAGATCTTCTTTACGCGACATAATGAGTTCATCGCCGACATAAAGGTCAAGTGACATCGGAATCATCTGTTCATCGGTTGCGCATTCATAGAAAGTTCCGAACTTATCAGGTGTTCTGCTGTAAAGACCGACCTCTGCACCGTTGGAAATGAGATAATTTCCCTTCCACATCTGAATCATCCATTCAAGTCCGTCATATTCAAATCTGAAGCGTCTTGTGATGTAGCTGTAGGAAACAGGCATTGAGTTTGCGAGGATATCATACATTACGCAGAAGC